>NZ_WANV01000015.1 GCF_015521605.1 Thermococcus sp. | reverse complement strand
GTCGCCGAGGGGGCGCTCCTTATTATCGCCGCGAAGGTTTCCTTAGCTATCTCGAGGCTCTTCCCGAACCTCACGATCTCTCCGATATACGCCCCGAGGAGATCGTCCATCGGGAGACCGTTTATTGATGCCGGGAATCCACCGGTACTCAAGTAGGCCCCGAAAAGCTTCAGCACTTTTTCCCTCCGCAGTTCCGGTTTCCCGAGCCCCATTACCTCCACGTACTCTGGAAATGAGAGCGGCATGACTTCTATGGTCTTTCCGCTTCCCCTCCTACCCGGGAAGAGCTCAATGTCCCTCTTGACCCTCAGGGAGCTTGAGCCGGTAACCGTAACCACATCGTTCTCTAAAAGGCCTGCGTCTATGAGCGGTTTAACCCCGCGCCACCAGCCTTCAAGTGAGGTAACCTCGTCGAGGAAGATGTAACCCGTTTTAATCCCTTCCTTCTCCTTGAGCTCCTGGAATTCGCGGAGAAGGTTTAAGAGCTCGCGGTGGCTCGGCAAGACCTCGACGTTGATATAGAGAACGGCCTCGGGCGGGTTATCCCCTAGGAGTTCCTGGATCAGGAGCTTTATTCCCGTGGTTTTCCCCACCTGCCTCGGGCCGAGGACGAAGTTGAGGGAGAACGGCTTAAGCGAAAGCCTCTCCAGCCATTTTGGCCGCCAGTGTAACCTCTGCTCTCTCCAGCGCCTCACATGATAATCCTCTCTCCCCTCCCACCAGGGGTTCATGTAGGTGAGATCACCCAGCCTCATGGAGACACCTGAGAAGTTATAGTTCTCAACACTTTATAAAGGTTGATAAGTGTGAGTTCTCAGGGTTTAAAAATAGGAGGGTTAGAGCTTGATCGAGATCTCGGCATTGTCGCTCTTCTTGAGCTGGATTGCGAAAAGGGCCTTCTCGATGGAGCGTTTGCGGAGGTAGAACACAATAGTCAAAACAAAACCCACCAAAGCTCCCATTGATGAGATAAAAAGTATAAACCAAAACGCTGACCAATTCTTTATTACAATGTTTCCCGTCCCAGTGCCTACTTCGAGCAGTGATGTCCAGATGCTTAGCAACAACCAGGATGCTAAGGAGTAATTAAACCCTTCTTTCACAAAGGGGCGACAAGTTGAGTAAGCCTTCCCAAGTATTAGTAGTTCGGATACCTCTCTGCTTCTATTGTCTCGTTTAAATGCTTCAACGAATTCTTGGGGGTCTGCATGTATGTGGAACATGATGATGCCTAAAAGAAAAGCTACCCCAGCTACTGGAAAGATTACTGCAAATACAAGCACATATGACCAAGAACTGCTGTTAAAATCAATCGCAAGGAAAAATAGGACAAATATAAGTAGCATGACTCCAATAAATATGCTAACAAAAGATTTAGCATTGGTATCGTATCCTTTTATTTGGGAGATTAACTCGTCGACCCTTTCGCCAGCTTCAACTTCCATTTCCCTCCTCCCTCCGGGTATTTATGTATTTCCCTCCTCACGGAGGGTATAATATCTGGAGGCGAAGGCGTTAAATACGTGGAGTGCGAAACCACTTCAGGTGTGAGTATGGAGGGTGTGGAGTACATCTACGACGAGCATGGGAGGATTAAGGGCGTCATCATACCCCCGGAGCTTTGGGAGAGGATAAAGGCCGAGTTCTTCGAGCCGTCAAAGTACCGGGGCATTTACAGGGGTAAGAAAGACCTTGAGAAAAACCTCAGGGAGCTGAGGGAAGAATGGGAGAGGGGTTTCTGATAGACACCAACGTTCTCATTTACTGCAAACTCTAGAGAACTTCAAAGGTAGAGGAGCTCAGGATATACAACCCCTTCGAAAAAGTTGATAAGAAGGACTAGACACCTTTGGTATCCTTTATACCCATTTTGACGCCTTTGGTGGCGGTTTCTCATTCTGGCCTCTTGGGAGTTTCATTTTGAGAACTTTTCGCCCAATTGTCTGGGTGATGGTGGATCGAGTGTCATCTTTAGCGCATCAGAAGCGGTGAAAGGGGGTAATAACCCGCCCAAGTTCATCGGCTCCGCCTTCGGCGGCACTCCCCGGGCAGAAAAGGTTAGTCCCTTTTCAATAAAAGGGTTTCGAAAGGGAGCAGAAAAGAAAGAAGCTCACTTCTTGAGCTTCTCGCACTTCTCGACGAACTCCCTGAGAATGTCCTTGAGCTTCGGCTCGCCGATCTCCTCGAGCTCGTACCTGACCCTGACGGCCGGCTTGTTGAGCTTCATGACGCGGCGGAGGTCTATGGGGGTGCCCATGATGACTACGTCAGCGTCGGCCCTGTTGATGGTCTCCTCGAGCTCCTTGATCTGCTTGGCGCCGTATCCCATGGCCGGCAGGATGACGTCGAGGTGGCTGTACTTCTTGTAGGTCTCGATGATCGAGCCGACCGCGTAGGGCTTTGGATCGACTATCTCCTTAGCTCCGTACTTCTTGGCGGCGATGTAGCCGGCTCCGTACTTCATGCCGCCGTGGGTGAGGGTTGGGCCGTCCTCGACGACCAGAACGCGCTTGCCCTTGATGAGCTCCGGCTTGTCGACGTAGAGCGGTGAGGCACCGTCGATGACGATGGCGTTCGGGTTGACCTTCTCGATGCTCTCGCGGACCTTCTGGATGTCGTCGCGGTTCGCTGTATCAATCTTGTTGATGATTATGACATCGGCGGCGCGGAAGTTGGTCTCACCTGGGTGGTACTTGAGCTCGTGGCCGGGCCTGTGCGGGTCGGTGACGACTATCCAGAGGTCCGGCTCGTAGAACGGGAAGTCGTTGTTTCCGCCGTCCCAGAGGATGATGTCAGCCTCCTTCTCGGCCTCGCGGAGGATCTTCTCGTAGTCAACGCCTGCGTAGACAACCATGCCCCTGTCGATGTAGGGCTCGTACTCCTCGCGCTCCTCGATGGTGCACTCGTGCTTGTCGAGGTCCTCGTAGCTCGCAAAGCGCTGGACGACCTGCTTCCTGAGGTCGCCGTAGGGCATCGGGTGCCTTATCGCAACGATCTTGTAGCCCATCTCCTGGAGGAGCTGGGCGACCTTTCTGCTGGTCTGGCTCTTTCCACAGCCGGTTCTGACTGCCGTAACGGCTATGACCGGCTTGCTGGACTTGAGCATGGTGCTCTTCGGTCCAAGGAGCCAGAAGTCCGCTCCAGCGCTGTGGGCCCTGCTCGCGAGGTGCATGACGTGCTCGTGGGAGACGTCTGAGTAGGCGAAGACAACGATGTCGATGTCGTGCTCCTTGATTATCTTCTCAAGGTCGTCCTCGCTCCATATCGGGATTCCGTTCGGGTAGAGCTCTCCGGCAAGCTCGGGCGGGTAGAGCCTGCCCTCGATGTCCGGAATCTGGGTCGCGGTGAACGCAACGACCTCGTACTCGGGATTGTCCCTGAAGAACGTGTTGAAGTTGTGGAAGTCCCTTCCGGCGGCGCCCAAAATGAGAACCCTCTTTCTCTTCTTTTCGGCCATGGTGACCACCTCAAAAGTTTTTAACCTGGCACTGGTGTATCGTTTTTGGCATTTATAACGGTTTTTGTTTAATGGTGCAAACTTCTGGCGGGAATTATTCGATACGGACAGTAGGAAACTGAAAAACCTTCAAACACGGCTGGATAATCTCCGTTTGAATTTACCCGGAGGGTTGATAACCTCATATTCTGGATGTTCGCAACCCCTGCCGCTCGGAGCGCAACGGTTAATAATCCTCCCACGAATGTAGGTGAGTGGTGGCGATGCTCCCGATAGAAGTCAGAACCCACACCGCCCTGCACGTTGTAAAGGGTGCCGTTGTCAGGGTTCTGGGTGAAAAGGCCAAGTGGACGGCGGGCGTTTACGTGGACGGGAACCATGGAAGGCTAACGGTCAAGTTTGACAGGAAGCCAACGCCGGAGGAGGTTGCCGAGATAGAGCGCCTCGCCAACGAGAAGGTAAAGGAAGACGCCCCGGTTAAGGTTTACGAGCTGCCCCGGGAAGAGGCCGAGGAGCGCTTCGGTGAGGACATGTACGACCTCTTTCCGATTCCGCCGGAGGTGAGAACCCTCAGGGTCGTCGTCATAGAGGGCTGGAACGTCAACGCGTGCAACAAAGAGCACACGCGGACAACCGGGGAGGTAGGGGAGATAAAAATCCGGAAAGTCCGTTTCAGGAGGAGCAAGGAGCTGGTGGAGATAAGCTTTGACGTGGGGTGAGGTGGGAACTTGATTGATCGGCTCGAAAGGGCCATTAGATGGGCGGAGCGGCTCCGGGCGGAATACGTGGAGCTCAGGTTTGAGAGCGTTAGAGTCTTAACCCTCGACTATAGGGACGGAAGATTGGATGCCTTCTCCGAAAGACTGAGGGAGGGCCTTGGTGTCAGGGTTCTGGCGGATGGTGCGTGGGGGTTTTCTGCGACCAGCAGATTAAACGATATTGAGCGGGCGATTGATGAAGCCTATCGACTTGCTAAGGCTGCCGCTCTGGCCAAGAAGGAAAAAATTGAACTGGCTGAGATTAAACCGGTGCGGGATTTCGTAGAGAGCAGGATGAGGGTCAAACCCTCTCAGGTAAGCCTTGAAGAGAAAGTTGCCCACGTTGAGGGACTGGGTTCCCTGCTTTATGAAGACCCCGCCGTTAAGTCTGCATGGATTCATTACGAGGACGGCAGCGGGAGGAAGATTCTAATAACGAGTGAGGGAACGGAAATCGAATGGGACTACAACTACCTCTTCCAGATGGCTACCGCGGTTGGACGGTCGGGTAGTACCGTTGCCTCAGCAGGGGATAATATCGGTGGAGTCGATACCGGCTGGGAAATTTTTGAGACGAACCCAAACGAGGAAGTTGCCGGGAGAATACTGGAGCGTCTCCGTCCTCAATTTCGTGCAGTCAGGCCTAAGCGGGGTGAATGGTCGATTGTGCTCTCCCCGAAGTTCTCGGCGCTGATTGCACACGAGGCATTGGGGCATCCTGTGGAAGCTGACCTGACCCAGAACTCGGTTCTTAATGGCATGCTTGGTCAGGAAATAGCTCCCGAGTTCGTGAGCATGAGCGACGGTGTGATAGAAAACGGCTTTGGGAACGACAAATACGATGATGAGGGTGTTCCAGTTGAAAAGGTGGAAATTCTGAAGAACGGAATCCTGAATGAACTCTTGGTTGATAGGGAGTGGGCGTTTAGACTGGGTATCGAGCCGAACGGGCGTTCGAGGGCCGAGAATTACCTTAACCCCCCAAAAATTAGAATGAGGAATACCTATTTTGAGCCCGGGGACTGGAGCGTTGAGGAGATGATTGAGGACATAGAGTTTGGTTACTACCTCCTTCTTCCCAGGGGTGGCCAGGCTCAGCTCAACACTGCTTTTCAGGTTGGCGTTGCACTGGGGTATACGATACGAAACGGGGAGCTGGCCGAACCTATAAAGGACGCCTCAATAACTGGAATCGCTGTCGAGGCCGTTAAACATATCTCCGCCGTTGGGAATGACTTTGGATCTGCCTTGGGAGCGTGTGGGAAGGGTACACAGATGGTGTGGGTCAGTTCAGGTGGCCCCCACATGAGGTTTGATGGAGGGATTTTGATAGGTTAGAGCGAGTTGGTTCTCACCCACAGCGCCCCAGCCATGCCGAAGTAGGTCGGACAGGCGTAGGCGGTTTCCATCACATCCATCTGCACCCGCTTCAGGAGGCCGTGGAGGACGAGGAGCTGCCAGTAGCTGTCCACCAACGCTTTTCTCACGAGCTCTTCGGGAATTTCCATGAGCTTTTCCAGCCTGTTTTCCGAGATGATGTCCATGATGAGCCTGTCGTACTCCTCGCTCTCCTCCACCTTTCCGTAGGGGCCGTTCTCGTCGTGCCCGTGCCCGTGGTCGGCGCTGGCTATGAATGCCACCCTCTTCCTGCTCCCCTCTATGACGTCACCGATGATCTCACCGAAGCGGACGAGCACCTCTCTGGGCACGTTCCTGGCCGGTGTCAGGAGGACGAGAGGCCTCTTTTTGAGGAAGTGGAGTGGTATAAGCTCGCCCCAGCTCAGCGGCCACCGGGAGTAGTCCCCGCTCAGTGCGGCGAAGTTCATGTCCACCACTGGCAGGCCCGCGCTCTTTGCCGATTCGTAGATTCTCCTCGCGAGTTCCCTTTCGGTCTCCCATTCGCCTGGGAGCTCCCTGCCCTCGAAGCCGAGCCAGGAAACGAGGTGCTCCGCCATGACCACGCCGAGGTGGTCGCTCATCCTGACGTTGTGGGGACTGATGAGGACGTAGGCTTCAGCTTCTTTGAACTCCTCGCCTATCTTTCTGAGGACTTCCGCGAGCCTCCGTGTCTCATCGTCTTCCGGCTCCAGGACGGGGTTTCCGTGGGGCATAACCGCGGCTCCGATCAGCATGGTATCACCGGTGTTGCTACATCTTTCCCATTTATACGTTTTGTCCGGTTCTATCCCTTTGCTGTTTTCTTCTAGACTTTAGGCTGGAGTAAATTTTATAAACATTTACACAGTTGTAAATGTTTGGTGGGTGGTATGGATTTTGGCCTGTTGATGGAGCGCTACGGTTATGCGCTCCTGCTCAGGCTCATGGTTATCCTGTCGTTCGGTGTTATAGTCGGAACGCTACTCTTCTGGGGTTACCTTACCAACGGCATCGCTGCGTTCTTTGTGTGGCTTTATGCTGGGTTTATGCTCCTTCTAAAACGCCTTTATGAGCTCCTATTTGCTGAGAACCCTGATCTGATGTCCGAGAAAAATGAGGGGAACAAGCAACAGGCAAAGCGCTTCTTTATGAACCACTTCTAATGCAGTCTTCCAGTCCTTCAAGCGGGCACTCCCTAATCCCACCCCCCTCCGCATGGGAAAGCGTCTTCAGCCCGGAGCCGGTGAGGATGGAGACGACCTTTGCGTTCTCGGAGATTGTTCCGCTTTCAACGAGCTTTTTCAGCGCCGCTATCCCGGTTGCACTCGCCGGCTGGACGAAGAGGCCTTCACCGGCCAGCTTCTTCTGAGCCTCGACTATCTCCCCGTCGCTCACGGTGACGCACGCCCAGTCGAACTCGCGGAGCAGCTTCAGAACCGCGTTCCCGCTCGGTGGATAGGGGTTGGCTATGGCCTTCGCTACCGTCTCGGGCCTTTCGAAGCGCTCTATATTCTCCCTGCCCTCTTTAAACGCTCTGCATATCGGCGAACAGCCCTCGGCCTGCACCGCTATCAGAGTTGGGAGGTCTTCAATCAGCCCGCTCTCCCTCAGCTCAATGAAGCCCTTCGCTATCCCCCTGAAGAGGCCGCCGGAGCTGGTGGGAATCAGAACGTAGTCCGGCGTTATCTCCTCGGCAATTTCGAAGGATATTCCCTTGTAGCCCTCGATTCTGAAGGGGTTGTCCGAGTTGACGAAGTAGACGCCGAGCCTTTCTCCTAACTTCAGGCTCTCGAAGTAGAGCCTCCCGTAGTCACCGCGAACCCTGATGACCTCGCCGCCGTAAACCGAAACGGCTTTCAGCTTCTCGTCGCTGGCATTTTCCGAGACGAGGATTTTGGCATCGAGACCGAACCGGGAAGCGTAGGCCGAAACGCTCGCGGCCATATTGCCGGTTGAAACCGTTCCAACCGCTCTGTAGCCGGCCTTGAGGGCGTAGCTCATCGCCAGAAAAGTTCCCCTGTCCTTGAAGCTCCAGGTTGGATTGGCCGTCTCGTTCTTGAGGTAGAGCTTTACACCCAACTCCACCCCGATTTTCGATCTAACGAGCGGTGTGTCGCCCTCACCGAGGGTGAGTTCCAGTACTGGCTCAACCGGCCAGAAGTCCCAGAACCGCTCCCAGACGTTCTTCCCTATGTAGGGTTCGCCGGTGAATCTTTCGAACTCGACGGGCCCGCCGCATTCACACCTCTGGACAGGTTCCTCGTAGGTTCTTCCGCAGATAGGACAGACGAGCTTCACATCAGTCCCTCCTTTTGGCTATCAGGAGAACGGAATTCCTCTCGATTCTTATCGTGTAGTTCGCGTAGGTGTTGCCCTCCGCGAGCCGGGAGATGGTTTCCCCAAAGGTCTTCGCCGCTTCGGGGGTTGAAAACACAACCTTCCACTGGAGTGTGTAGCCCGTCCCGTTCTGAGTCAGGAGGAGCTTATCCCCGCGCCACTCGCTTGAGACGTTCCAGGCGGTCTCGTTCTCCAGCTTCGCGACGTCCCTGAGGAGCAGGTAAACGTAGTACTCCCCGAGCCTGTCTTCCTTAAGGACGCGTGAGTTCGGCGGTGCGTCCAGGGTGACGTTGAGTGGCGTGATGTTTTCAATGTACATCTCCGGGTGCATGACCTGCTGTGCCGAGACTGGATACCTGCTGTAGGCCTCGTTAACAAGCTCCCAGCCGCCTTTCTCATAGAGGTATCTCACGAACCGGTCGCCAAAGACGTAGGGAAAGATATGGAGGTCCGTTAGGGGTTTTCCGCTCAGAGAGCGTATCTTGTATATGGGTATTCCGTTCCTCTCGCAGTAGATGTCGGCCACGAGGTCGGCGTCGCCCTCGATGAGGGACTGAACGGCTATTGTCCCGTCGTATGTGTCCGAGCCGTACTTCGCGTTGAACCACTGCTTCTGGAGCACGTGGACGCTCTCGTGGGCTATCGTCCTCCGGGCAACGTCGGGGTTTGACATGAAGTTCTCCCGGATCACGTAGATGGTATCTCCAACCGTTGCGGCTATCCAGTTGGCACTCCTCTCCGTCTCCTTTTTGATGTACTGATAATCTGGTGGAAGGAGGAGGGTCATCTTGTAGGTCAGCTCTTCGATTTTCATCCTCTCGATGTCGGCTTTTCCGGGCTTCCATTTCGCCAGGGCTTCCTGCTTGGTCAGGACGACTATCTTCGGCCTTTCCTTGAAGGTAAGGTTCCTTATCTCCTGAACCTGGTCGAGTATCCCGTTTACCTGGCTAAGGACACTGTTCGGGTTTGAGGTTAACTCTTCCGCGATGTAGAAGGTGGGTATGAGAAGGAGTATGAGACCAAGGACGATGAGGATTCTCGAAGGCTTCCGCATGCTATCAACTCGAAAAGGGAATTAAAAAGGGCTTTGGTGCAACCGTTGAAGGGTTCACTCCCTGAACTCAACGAACTCTTCCTTCATGCCTTCCTTCGTTATGACGACGACCTGGATCTTCCTGCTGCCCGTGTAGACGTCCCTCTTTCCGGCCGTCCTGACGGCCCTGACGGCGAGCTCCTTGGCTTCTTTGACGCTCATGCCCTTCTTGAAGCCGTCCTCAAGGACGGCTATGGCGAAGGGGCTTCCCGAGCCGGTTGCGGTGTAGTCGTCGAAGATGAGCCCTCCCATCGGGTCGAGGTTGGCCAGCGTCGGCTCTTCAACGTGGCCGCCTATGATTATCTGGACGAGGTAGGGGAACCACTTGTTCTCGTTGAGTATGTTGCTGAGCAGGTTAGCCATGGCCTTGGTGCTCATGGGCCTGTTCCAGGTGAACTGATAGTAGCGCGCCTCCGCCTCAAGCATTCTCGCCAGTGCCTGGACGTCACCAACGCTTCCCGCGGTGGTTATCGCTATCCTGTCGGTGATGGGGACTATCTTCCTTATGTTGAGGGTCTCGACCATGTGGTCGAGGGAAGCCTGCGTATCAGCGGCCAGAACGACACCGTCCTTGGCCTTTATTCCCACTGTGGTGGTGCCGGTCTTCTTGGTCTCCATTCTCTCTCACCCCTGGGACTAATTCTCACGCCACGTTTTAAACCTTTGCGAGTTCCGGCGGGATAACCCAGCGACATTTTCGCCTGCCCTTTGATTGCTCAGTGTTCTGACTCCTGCGGTGTTTCTCTCATCGCTCCTCATCAGGAGGGGTCCCTTTACGGCATCTGCGGTCAGAACGACCCTTTTGTGTTTTCCTGCACTTGCTTTCAGACCCCTGCCAGAAGAACTCTGTGGCCATCGACTTCGGCTATCTTTGCCTTCACCCCGTAGACTTCCTCGATGGTTTCGGGCTTCAGCTCCTCCGGTTTTCCTTCCCAGTACTTCTCCCCCTCCTTCAGAAGGACTAGCCTGTCCGCGTAGCGGAGGGCTAGGTTGAGGTCGTGGAGAACTGCTATGACTATCCTCTCCCGGCTCAGTTCCTTCAGGAGTTCCATTATCTCAAGGGCGTGGTTTATGTCAAGGTGGCTCGTCGGCTCATCCAGGAGAACTACCTCGCTTCCCTGTGCCAGCGCCCTCGCTATAAGTGCCAGCTGGTATTCGCCGCCGCTTAACGCCGTTATCTGCTCCCTCCTGCGCTCCCAGAGGCCAACCCTTTTCAGGGCCCCTTCGACGCTCCCCCTCGTCGCGTAGGTGCCGAGCTCGACGAACTCCTCTATGGTGAAGGCGAACTCGGGGAATGAACTCTGGGGGACGTAGGTTATGAGCTTGGCCCGCTCCCTGGGCCTGAGCTCAAGCAGGTTCGTCCCGTCGAGCATAACGTGACCCCTCGGTCTGAGGATCCCGACCAGGCACTTGAGGAGGGTTGACTTTCCGGCGCCGTTGGGGCCGATTATGGCCAAAAGCTCCCCTCTCCCGGCGGTGAACCCCACCCCCCTGAGGACTTCCCTCTCCCCGTAGGCGAAGGAAACTTTGACCTCAAGGGCCTTCATGAGTACAGCTCACCCCTCTTGTGCTTCATCAGGAGGTACAGGAAGAACGGTGCCCCCATGAGGGCGGTTATGATGCCAACGGGCAGTTCCGTCGGCTTTGCCACAGTTCTGGCGAGCAGATCGGCAAAAACGAGCAGAACGCCCCCGAAGAGGGCGCTCGCTGGAGTGAGGCTTCTGTGGTTCGGTCCGAGGATAAGGCGCATTATGTGGGGGCTGACGAGTCCGATGAAGCCGATTATCCCTGCTGCCGAGACGGAGAAGGCCGTTAGGAGGGCTATTGTCCCGATAAAGAGTTTCCGATAGAGGTGAACGTCGAGACCGAGGGCGATGCTCTCCTCTCCGAAGAGTATCAGGTTCAGTTCCCTCCACTTCCACACGAGAAAGCCGACGCCGAGGAGTGCGACAATAAACATCTCACCAACGTTGCCCCAGCTTGAGCCGTTGAACGTGCCCATGAGCCACATCCAAGTTATGTGGGCCCTTTCTCCCTGGCTTATTATGAGGTACCATGTAACCGCGCTCGCCAGGAAGCCGTAGGCTATGCCAGCCAGCAGGAGGGTGTCAACCGGGACGTGGCCGTCGACCCTGGAGACGGCGTAGACTATGAGCACCGAAAGAAGGGCCGACACGAGGGCGAAGGTCCCCATGTGCGAGGGGGCGTAAATTGCGCCCAGGGCGGCGCCTACCCCAGCGCCTGCGCTCACGCCGATTATGTATGGGTCAGCCAAGGCGTTCCTGAATAGGGCCTGGCTGGCAACACCGGCCGAGGCGAGGGAGAGTCCCACCAGGTAGGCCAGCAGGACCCTTGGAAGGCGGAGCTCCCACACTATGATGAAAGCCCTCGGCCTCTCCCCGGGGTTTATGGATGGGAATATCCCCGACAGGATGGATTTTATTCCGTAGGCCACGCTGGCCGTTACGTCCGAGGGGGTCAGGCTGACAGAGCCTATGTAAACGCCGAGGAACCCGGCGATGATCGAGAGGAACGCCAGTACCGGGAGCCACTTCCTCATGGGCATGGATTATTTGTCCAGGCGTTTAAACCTTTCGGGCTAAGTATAAATACTCCGGGAGCGTTACATTATGTTGGTGAGCGTGCATGAATAAGCTCAAAGCGGTTTTTGTAATGCTGTTGCTGTTCGGTATGCTCCTTCCGCCCGCTTCATCGGCCGTAATAGTCTCGGAGCTGAGGCCGCCGATAATAATAGTGGGCAACATTCCCAAGGATTTTGTCGTTGGCCCCTACGAGGAGTTCACCGTGTACTTCTACATAGCCGATGACTTTGGGGTCACGGTAGGCAATGGCAAGGTTGAGGCATACTACAGGATAAACGACGGCGATTGGAAGCCGGCCTACGTCAAAACCGCCGCTGCCGGTGAGAACTGGTCTCTCTACCAGTCCATAATACGTCGCTTCTACGGTGAGAGTCAGGACTTCTACGTCTTCTACCGCAAGATAAACCTGCCCGGGGCACCGCCGGGGAGCAGGATAGAGTTTAAGATAGCGGTTACCGACGTCGAGGGGCACGTGTCCTACAGTCCGGTCTACTCGTACTACGTTGCCAACCCCGATGGGCCGAAGGTTCTCATAGTTGACCCCTCGGTTGAGGCCGTGGCCTTTGAGAAGTCTCTGGACTCACTGATTACGCAGTTTAACGTGTCCAGGAGCTTCTACCACTACAACCTCTCGGACTTCGAGGCCGTTGCGAGGCCTTTGACCAGCCTGAGACCCTGGATGCTCTCCGACCACCACTGGGAGGACCTGGCCAAGTACTACAACATAAAGATAGTCTCCCCGGATGAGCTCGTCGATGCCCTTCAGAGCTTTCAGCCCCGGGTGGTGATACTCTCTAACCTCTGGCTCCCGGAGTGGGGGCTCTCCGAGGGGCAGATTTCAGCCCTTGAGGACTACCTTGAGAACACTCACGCCGGTCTCGTGGTCACGGCGGGGACCCTCTTTGATGCCACGAACCCGCAGCACATAGGGGGTGTGGAAGACTCACCGAGCCTGGCCAAACTTCTCGGCCTTGACTCACTGGCCATTGCGGAGGTGGCAAGGGGAGAGCTAAACCTCACCCAGTCCTCCGCGATGGTTCCTTACGTAAACACCGGCTACTCCTTAGTTCTCTCCGACAGGGGGCCGTTCAACGGCGGCACCATCGATGTTAGCACCTACTCCACCGTTGGCTGGCAGTACGTGCTTTCACCGACCCACTTCGGTATAGCCCAGAGGAGCGTCTCACGCTTTGCCTCGGAAAACAGTCTCAGGATGAGGGAGATGGGTGAATCCGTCAAGAACATCACAGGTGTGCAGTTCAACTTCTCGCTCTCGGCGTCAATGGTTCTGCCGGAAGTCCTCGCCTCCATGGACGTTACCGACAGGGGCGTTGTGGTGAGCCGCGACGGCCTGAGGGTTGAGCTCACCGTCGAGAGGAAGCTCCTTGAGCGCGTCAGGCTCCTCCATGCGCTTAGAGGCTATGCTCCAATGCTCCTGGCCCGCACCAGTGACTACAGCGGTGGAATACTGGCCACCGAGGGCAACTACCGTGCCGTCTACAGTTCCCTGGAGCTTGAAGCCGGAAGTGCCGGGGAGCTCTCGGTTCTCAAGGCGCTGGTTGACTGGGTTCTGAACTACGAGCCGGCTCGGATGCCTGAGGTTGTTATCCTCTCCAACGGCATAGACTGGGACATCAAGGGCAACCTGCTGGCTTCGCAGCTGGGGGCACTTGGCCTCTCGGTGAGGCACGTTACCGCCGACGATTTTGAGGCCTACAAGGACTCCAGGATAATCGTGATCCTCGGTGGGCCCGACGCCTACGACGGGGTCGGTGGCTACGTCAGGCAGGTCCTAACTCCCGGCGAGCAGGATGCTGTGAGAAACGGGGAGCGGGGCATGTTCGTCAAGACCAACGTCTGGGCCGAGGGGCAGGTTGTCATAGTCCTCGCCGGGCAGGACAGGTGGCAGACCGGAGGAAAAATAAGGGACTACATGAACGGGGTCGACAGCTCGTACCTGAGGATTCTGGCGACCTTCAGTGCCTCGGTCTCCTGAGTCTTCTCTTTTTTACTCCAGCGGGCTTCTTCCGTACTTCAGGAAGACCCTCAGCTCGGGGCTCTCCGCCTTTATTATGTTGAGCAGTGCCTTCAGCTCGGCCTCGAAGGCCTTTTTCTCGATTTTCACCCCCTCATGGGCCCTCTGGAGCGGCCTGAAGTATCCGTTCCTCTCGTGCCAGAGTATCCCGCCCAGCAGTTCTTCGTTTATGTCGTTGTTGCTCTGGAGGAGGTATATGACGCCGCCCTTCATGGTGCGGATGTACGCGGAGGAAACTCCCCGGGAGCTCATTTCTTCAATTTTGGGGAAGAATTCCCTCAGTGATTCTGGGAGGGAATGTTCAACCTTTACAGGTTCGGGGAAGGGCAGATATCCTGGAATCTCCTCACCAAATCTGTTTCTGATGTAGGCATCGAGATATGGCACATCGGGGAGGTCAATACCGGCTTTCTTTGCAAACCTCTTTGTGTAGAAGCTCTTGGCAACATAGATCAGGTTCACGTCCAGGTTGAGCAGCTGCTCCAGGGAGTAGAGGTATTCGAGGTAACCCAGAACCACGTGGATGGCCTCTCTGATGTCCTCAATCACTATCTCCCTGCAGTATCTCTTCCTCAGGTTCTCAACGGCTTCCTCGACGCTTTTTCCTCTGTATTTCTCAAGGGCTTCGAGCGGTATCAATACCTTTTCCGGTGCCGCTTCACAGTTCCTTATCCTGATTCCTTTTGAGTGGGCAATGAGCTTGTTCCTGAAGAACTTTCTGAAGACGTCTCTCATGAGGGACTCCGCGAATATTACCCCCTCATAGCTCCTCTGTTCCTTTTTTAGCCTGGACTCAAGGTTCTGGTAGTTTTCACCGAGCCTCTCCAGCACGAACTCTATCATGGAGGTGAACTCGTCTTCCAGCACGACCTGAAGGGCGTTTATCCCCCTCACACTCTCCGGATACACCGGCGGCCTCGTGAGCGAGCCGGTCAGCGTTCCGTCCATCATGACGTAATCAACTTCCCCGAGCCTCGCCGCCAGGAAACCCAGCTTGTTCTCAAGGGTCTCCATCTGGAGGCGGATTATCTGGTCGGATATGCCCTGGTTGTAGAGCATCGCGTTGGTGTAGACCAGCCTGTATGCAGGGCCGTTGCCGAAGGCGTAACTTGAGACGGCGTAGAAAATCGTCCCGCTGAGCCTCTGCTTTCCCTGGCTTCCGTCGATGGCGTAGACCCTGCTCTGCCTCCTCTCCGGCAACTCGCGCCACTCTATGGTTTTCAGCTTCTCCTGGGCCTCGGCGTATCCCTTCTGGAGCATCCTCTTTATTCTGTCAACGCTCGCCCTGTCTATAAGCCTGTACCCCATAGCTACACCCCCAGCTCGACCTCCTTGACCACTGAGACGCCGTTCTCAAGGCTCACCCGTATCACCCTGTCGGCGGCATCTTTCAGCTCCTCGTCGTGCGAAACGACGATGACCTGCGGTATCTTCCTCAGGTAGCGCTGCATTATGTCGACGAGCCTTCTCCTCCTCTCGTCGTCGAGGTAGGGTGTCGGCTCGTCCAGGATGAGCAGGCTTATCTCTCCCGCGAGATAGAGCGAGAGTGCCAGCCGGAAGGCCAGGCCGAGGGCTATCCTCTCCCCTCCGCTGAGGAATCCGAGACCGTATTCCCTGCCGTTGTACAGCACCCCGAGCCGTATCTTGTTTTCCTCCGCCTTCACCGTGACCCCGGAGTACTTCTCCTCGGTCAGCTCCTCGAATATCTCGCTGGCTATCTCGCCTACCTTCGCCAGTGCCCCTTCTTTGAGCATGGCCTTGTAGCGCCTCACCTTTTCCCTGAGCGCCTGAACCCTCTCGCGGGCTTTCTCAAGTTCCTCAAGCTCCTTTGCCTTCTCCTTTCTCCTCTCCTTCTCCTCCTTGAGCTTCCTGAGGTTCTCCATGGTCTCGTCGCGCTTCTTCTCTTGGGCCTCCAGCTGGGCCCTCTTCCGGGCCAGCTCCTCCCTGAGGGAGGCGAAGGCTTCCCGGGCCTTCTCATGCTCTTCCCTGCTGTAAAGCTTCTCCTTCTCTGCCAGCTCGTCCATCAGCGCGTTCAGGGCTCTGTTCTCGGCGTCCAGGCCGCGTTTCACCTCCTCAAGCTCCAGCCTGAGCCTTTCCAGGTTCTTCTTCTCCCTCTCGAACTCTTTCTCTGAGTTCTTCAGTTCGAGGTAGCGCTTGTAGGATGGTTCAAGCTCGGCAAGCTTTCCGTCGAGCTCCTCCAGCCCGGAGAACCCCATCTCCTTAAGCTCCCCATCGAGCTTCCTCAGCTTTTCCTCGATAGACTTGAGCTTTCCCTCAAGGAGTGCCCTCTTCTTTTCGAGGGCCTTCGTCTTCTCAAGCTCGGCCTTCGTGCTCTCCAGCTCGCCTTCGAGCCTGCTCAGCTCTTTCTTTGCTCCCTCGTATTCCTCCGCCTTTTTCCCGAGCTTCTCAAGGTCAAACTCCTTCAGCCTCTCTTCAAGGCCGGCTATCTGGTCGAGGAGCTCTCTCTGTCTTATGAGCTCGCGCTCTCCCTTCAGAATCTCGTCTATTTTGGCGAGCTCGCTCTTGAGCTCTCTTTCCCTCTCGTCGAGTTCCCTCAGGGACAGGGAGACTTCCTTGAGCTCGGCCTGGTACTTCTCGATTATCTCCCTGCGGTGCTTCTCGGTCATCTTCCTGCCGCAGACGGGACATTTGCCCTTGGCCTTTTTCAGCTCCGTTATGGCCTTGTTCCTCTCCCTGACAAGGTTTTTCAGTCCACCGCGCTCCTCGTTTATCCCGTTTAGCTCGGCCTGGATCTCTTCCTTCCTCCTCTTTGCATCCTCTATCTCCTTGGAGAGCTTTTCTATGTCTTCTCTGGAAAGCTTGAGGCGTTTTTTAAGGCCTTCCAGTTGCGACAATATGGACCTAGCATCTTCGTATGCCCTGGCGTCCTTTTCGAGCCTCTTGAGTTTCCTTTCGAGCTTGCCCCTCTCTTTCTCCAGCTCCCTGAGGCGCTTCTCCAGTTCGCTCAGCTCGGTGAGGCGCTCCCCTATCGCCGAAATCTGCGCCCTGTAGTTCTCGGCGAGCTTCTCGTTTCTGGCCTTCTCGTCAGCGTACCTCTTCCTGAAGTTCGAGAGCTTCAGGTAGAGCTCCGCCTTCTCCTTCAGTCCTCGGAACTCCTTTACCCTCTCCTCCAGCTCGCGTAGACGCTCCTCGCTTTCGGCTATGCGTTTCTCAATCCCCTCAAGCTTTGTCTCAAGCCGCTTTCGGTTCCCCTCCCTCTCCTTGACCTTAAGTCTGAGGGAGTTTATCTCCTTCTCCAGGCCGTCGAGCTCCCTGAGCTTTTTCTCCACCCTCCCCAGTTCTCTCTCCAGCTTTGGGATCTGGGGGGATAGCTTGTTTATCTCTTTGAGGGCGTTTGAGAGCTCCTTTTCCATCTCCCCGATCAGCTCGTCGAGGTTTTCCGTGCTCTTTAGGTAGTCTTCCGTCGATTTTATCCTGCGTTCTATCTCCTTTCTCACTTCGAGGAGGTTCTTGTAGGCGTTCTCATACCTGTCGAGGCCGAGAACCTGGCGGACGACCTTCTCTCTGCTCTCGTCGCTCTCAAGGATGGCGTCGATCTCCCCCTGCCTTATGTAAATTGCGTTGAGGAAGACGTCGTACGGAACGAGCTTTTCCATCCAGTCCCTCACGGCCTTCTGGCTCGTCTCCGTAGCGTGCTTCCAGGAGCTTCCGTCGTGGTACTTGGCGAATGCCATTCCCCTGGTTATGTTCCTGTGGAGCTGGTACTTGACGCCGTCCTTCTCGAAGAAGACCGTTATCTCCGTGGACTTTCCGTCCACCCTGAGTATGTCCTCCTTTCTGAGGTCTTTGGGCTTGCTCGGCCAGTAGAGGCCGACGAGGAGCGCATCGAGGAGGGAGCTCTTTCCGGAGCCGTTCTGGCCGATTATGAGGTTTATCCCGCTCGTGAAGTTGACCTTCGTCAGTCCGTGGGAGCGGAAGTCCTTGATTATGAGCTTTTCAATCTTCATCTCCACCACCGATCCAAGCGAGAATGCTCGTGGGCTTGCCCTTCGGCCGGGGTCTCTTCGTCTTCTGGGCCTTTTCGGGCTTTTTCTCTTTCCCCTGGGGTTGCTCTTCCTTGGTCGGGGCGGACTCTTCACGCTTCTCCCCTGTGTGCTCTTTCGGCTTCTCCTCCCACTCGCCCAGGAACAGCTCGACGACGGTATCGAGGGCGTCGAACTTCTTCTCGCCTGTCAGTTCTATCGCCCTCAGCTCCGCGGGGGTGAAGTACTCGGCCGGCCTTGGCACCTCTCCACCGTTGGTGGCCTTCAGCTTCCTCTCAAAGCGCGTTCTCAGGTAGAGGTACTTGACCTCCAGAATCTCCTGGAAGTGGGAAACGTCGTAGGGCCTTTCCCAGCGCAGGTCGAGCCTTACGAAAGCCTCTCTCGGGATCTTATCCCTCAGACGTTTCAGTTCCCTCTTGGCAGTTTCCTCATCGGCCTTGAGCTTGACGTCTATAAAGGGCCTCACCTTCAGCTCGATGAATCTGGGTTTCCAGTCCTCGACTATGTAAAAGCCCTTCCTCGTACCGGCTTCGGGGGTGAAGCTCCTCCCGTTCCAGCGGTACCTGAGCTCGTAGTCCCCGAAGTCCCAGCGCTGGAGCGAGCCGGGGTAGACCAGCGTCCCTATGTCGTAGCTGGTGACAAACTCCCTGTGGATGTGGCCGAGCGCGTAGTAGACGTAACCCCTTGGCAGGTCTTCCATCCTCAGCTCGAAGTAGTCGCGCTGGCTCTCGGGGATTATTCCCATCATTTTCTCTATGAGCTCCTTTATCCCCTGATGGAGCATCAGGATAGCGTCCCCCTCTGGCCTGAAGATCTCCGCCAGCCGGTTGCGCTCAAGCCAGGCGGCGCTCATGTACTTCAATCCGTGGATCTCGATCGTCTCTCCGCCCCTCTCAAAGACCCCCCTGACGAGGTACTTGCCCCCAAGCCTCTCGCTCGTCAAGTACTCGTTCTCGATCTTCTCGTCCCTCAGACCGATGAGGTGGAGCAGACCAAGCCCCTCAAGGAGATGGTACGCGGAAACCTTTCTCTGCGTCCTGTCGTGGTTTCCCTCTATCGCAAAGACCGGGATTCCGGCTTCCCTTGGCTTTTCCAGCACCTCTATCGCGGTCTTTATGGTCTCGGGGCTGGGCCGGCTTGAGTGGAACAGGTCGCCGGCTATGAGAATGAAGTCCACTCCCTCCGCTACGGCATTCTCCACGGCCTCCCTGAAGGCCTGGGCAAACTCCTCGGCGCGGTAGGGAAGGCGGTACTGCTCGAAGCCGAGGTGGACGTCGGCCATGTGGGCGAACTTCATCTGGAACACCTCAGAAGTCCAGCTCTATGCCCTCCTCCTCGTAGAGCTCCTCCTTCTTCCCCTCTGCCTTCTCGCGCTCCGCCCTTTCTCTCCAGCGCCTCACGACGCCTATGTCCTCGCCCCCGTAGTCGCCGCCGAGGGCCTTGAAGTTGTAGATCTTCACCAGCGCCGGCAGGCTTATGGCCTGGCCGACTATCACCGCCTCGCCCTTTCCTAGGCCTGCTATGTCTCCCATCAGCTCTCCGCTCAGCTGTTCGCTGGCTTTTATGACGTAGTTCTGGTCGTTCGGATTTACGATGCGCATTATGATTTTCGTGTTCGTCTGGCTCAGCACGTCCTCGTTGAGCCTGCTGGGCCTCTGGGATACAAGTCCCACGCCGACGCCGAACTTCCTGCCCTCCCTGGCTATCCTTCCAAGTATCCTCACGGTTCCGCCCTTCTCGCCGTGGGGTGCGAAGATGTGGGCCTCCTCTACTATTATGAGTATGGGTTCCGAGAGGGCTGGGTAGCTCGCCTTGACAGAGCGGATGAACTTCTCAAGCTCCTCCACCTCTTCCGAAACGGCCGAGATTCTGCTTCCGTACTTCCTCTTAAGGTATTCGAGCCTCTTCCTGGCCTTCTCGTAGTCCATCCTTGTTTCGAACATCTTTTCGAGGAGCTTCGCCGCGACGAGCTTCATCTGTCCCTCGTCCAGGGGGCCGAGGTCTATGACGTTCACCATCCCGGCCCGGATGGAGGCCACTATGTCCTCGCTTGAGAGCAGATGGCCGTAGTTCCTCAGGAAGCGGGATATCTTCATCGTGAGACGTGTTATCGTTTCCTTCTCTGCGGCCTTTATCTCTCCCAGGTCGCGGTACTTGCCGGCGTGGGGATCCCAGTAACTGCCGTACCCCTCGCTCGCCCACCGCTGGAGCAGATCGAGGACTGCCTTGACTATCTCCCGCCCACCAAGGTTGGCGTTCTCGTGGAGAACGGTGTCCCAGGCGCGCAGAAGGTACGAGCGCTGTATGGTTGCGTTGCTCTGTATCTCCATGAGGTCTGCCAGCTCCTCGCCGTCCATCGTCTCGGGCTGGATTCTCGCCTCGATGAGGTTGACGTACTTCGTGCCTGTGTTGGGGAGGCTCAGGCGCATGTAATCGCCGTGAGGGTCGAGGACGACGACAGTTCCCCTAAGCTCCTCCACTATCTTCCAGAGCATGACCGAAACGGTGTTGCTCTTGCCCGCCCCGGTAACGGCTAAAACCGCAAAGTGCCTCGAAACCAGCTCGTCGGCGTTGAGGTATATCGGCACGTCCTCCCTCAAAAGCAGTGTTCCCACCTCAATGAAACCGTCTCCCCCGTAGTAGATCGCCCTGAGAAGGTCTGAGCTGGCTATGTAGACCTTGTTTCCGTTGGGAACGGGGACGCGGTTGGGGACTATTTCAGCCCTATCGCCTCTGAGCTCTATTCTCCCCAGCACGTGAACAGTGACTATCAGCGCCTCGTTCTCACCTATGCTCTCCCCGTACTCCCGAAGGTCGAGGTCAAGGCTCGCGAAAGTGCTCTTCCCCTCGCTGAGAAGCCAGTTGATGTTTTTGATACCCCTGATTGTGCCTATCACCCACTCAACTTCGTTGCCCCAGCGGCAGTCCCTGTCCTTCGCCTCCTTGCAGAGCCTTGCGACGACGAAGTCTCCAAACTTGAGGTCGCTATCGGGATGAGCGTAGAACTGGAAGGAGTTGACAGTGGCTTCACCGGTCACGATTCCAACCGGGTTGTTAAGATCTTCGGCTATGCGCATAACATCACCTATCGCTTGACTTGGTTTTCGGGGGCTTTAAACTTTACTCCGGAAAGTAGGGGGAGAATCAGCCAGGAATCCGGTCATCATCCCGCGGTCAGGTTCGAGAGTGCTCATCACGAGGGGTGGCCACCCCGGATGAGGTCTTCCTCAAGTCTTAAAAGCTTTGGCGCGTAGTGTATAACATGAGCGTGTCCGTTAGGGAGGCCGGCGGGAGGATCCCCCTGGCCATGGTCGTTATAAGGCCGGCGAAGCTGTTCGACATACCGGACGTCGTCAGGATAGAACGGCTCTCGTTCCGCGAGGAATATCCGAGGGGGGTTTTCCTAGTTTTTCTTGAGAATAACCCGGACACGTTTCTGGTTGCGGAGTACCGGGGAAAGGTCATCGGCTACGTGATGGCATACCTCCGTCCCGACCTGGAGGGCCACATAATGAGCATCGCCGTTGACCCCCAGTACCGGGGCAGCGGCATCGGTTCGGCCCTGCTCAGCGAGGTCATCGAAAGGCTCATAAAGAAGGGCGCCCGCTACATCGGTCTGGAGGTTCGCGTTAGCAACGAAAAGGCCATAAAGCTCTACGAGCGCTTTGGTTTCAGGCGCATTAAGCGCATAATCGGCTACTACGCCGACGGAGAGGACGCGTACTACATGCTCCTCCCAGCAGACGAGTGGGGTGGAAGGAATTGAAGGAGCCGGTAATCTTTCAGCTCAGCGGCGACAGGGTCTTCAGCGAGAGGGAGAAGGCCATAAACCAGTTCTACAACAAGAGGTATTTCGGTGAGGTCGTGAATGGAAAGCTTTTCCTCTCCCTCATTGAGGCGGCCTACTTGGTGGAAAAGGGCAGGATTAGGGTCTTTGACGGTGAAAAGGAGCTTTCTTTTAAAGAACTGGTCGAGCTCGGAAGGAAGAGGGACGACCAGTTCGACATAAAACTCCTCGTTTACACGGACCTGAGGGACAGGGGCTACACCGTCAAATCGGCCCTCAAGTTCGGTTCCCACTTCCGCGTTTACAGGCGTGGAATGGACGAGCACTCCCAGTGGCTGGTATGGGTCGTTCCAGAGAACCTCCGCTTTTCCCCGAACGACATTACCGCCCGCGTGAGGGTTGCCCACGGGGTCAGGAAGAACATGGTGATGGCGGTCGTTGATGAGGACAACGACGTGGTGTACTACAAAATAGAGTGGGTGAAGTTCTGAGGCCTACTCACCGAGCTGGGGAAGTACTTTGGGATCAATTGTCTCGAACTCCCTCTTCAGGAGGTTTGCCTGTTTCTCCTCAAGGCTCTCTACGTCAACGGGCACCACCACGATGGTGTTGTGGATTATCGCGTAGTCCTTGAGGGTGGTCAGGAACTTGAAGACGGGTGTGAAGCCGTTCTCAAGTATAAGGTACTCCACACCCTCAAGGAAAACCAGTTTGGGGGCTTCGGTCTTCTTTATGAACTCAACGATGATGTGGAGGAGGTACTCCAGCCGGGTGGGCCTTACCGTCCTCTCGCCCGGTGCTGTGGTGAGCCATATCACGGGAGTCTTCTCGACCTTCAGGCGCGATCTGATCACCTGGGGCGGTTGCCTCGATATTATAAGGCCCGCTCTTCCCGCGAGAAGCCTCAGCACGGTGGAGTAGCAGTTCGCCAGAGTGCAGAGATAGACTCCCGGTTTCAGTGAGAGGCGCTTTCCCTCTCCGGTGAATTCGATTACCGGGACAAGCTCATACCTCGCCACCAGTGTCCCTATGAGACGTACCCATCCAAGGATGAAGGCTATGGCGGATAACATTAGGAGAGTATTCCCTGTGAGGTTGAGGAGGGCAATTTGCCCTGGGAGAATATCCAAGAACCCGCTGTCCCTCAGGTCGAGGGGGAAGAATACCAGCTTTGAAACCGTGAACCCCGCAAGCGCCGCCAGGCTGTAATCGTAGAACTTCTTAAGCTCCGGGTAGTGAGATGTAAAGCTGGCCCTGCGCTTGATGCTAACCGCGAGTATTGCTATTAGCATTACCTCCACTATTATGGCCGCTATGAAGAGCATATCCGACACCGCTATAACTGGGTTATTCCAGGACTGATATAGTATCTCCAAAAAATTATATTTTTCGGTAAAGTTTGGAGGATATCAAAACTTTGGGTCTTTACTTCGAACTGCAACAGGATTACGCGTTTGAGAACAGAACCAAGAAAAGGGGAAATGGGAAGATGCTTCACTTAAGGAAGCCGGTCTTCTTTCCGAGGTCCTCGAAGGCATCCAGAACGTACTGGAGGTCCTCCTTGCTGTGCGCCGCGGAAGGTTCTAGCCTTATCCTCGCGGTTCCGAGCGGGACGGTCGGGTAGACTATCGCCTGCGCGAAGATGTTGTACTCATCGTACAGGCGCCTTGAGAACTCCTGGGCGCGCTTCTCGTCGTAGAGCATGACCGGGGTAATCGGGTGCTTGGTGTTGCCGAGGTCGTAGCCGAGGTCTCTCAATCCGTTCTGGAGGAAGTGGGTGTTCTCCCAGAGCTTCTTGACGAGCTCGTCGCTGTGCTGGAGTATCTCAACCGCTGCAATGGCCGCGGCGACGTCGGGCGGGTTTGGCGCACTGGAGAAGAGGAACGGTCTTCCCCTCTGTCTGAGGTACTCGATGGCCTCCTCCGGTCCGGCGACGTAGCCACCGATGACACCGAAGGCCTTGCTGAGCGTTCCCATCTCGAAGTCAACCCTGTCGTGGAGGTTGAAGTGGTCGACGATACCTCTCCCGCTGTCTCCGAGGACACCCTCACCGTGGGCGTCGTCTATGTAGAGCATCGCATCGTACTGCTCGGCCAGCTCGGCCATCTCCGGCAGCGGGGCAAGGTCGCCGTCCATCGAGAAGACCCCATCGCTGACGATTATCTTCTTCTCCTTGTCCTTGTTCTCCTCAAGCTTCTTCTTGAGGTCGTCCATGTCGAGGTGCTTGTAGATGACCTTCGGGGCGCCGCTGAGGCGCATTCCGTCTATGATGCTTGCGTGGTTCAGCTCCTCGCTGATGAACACGCCGTTGTCCTTCTTGGTGAGGAGGGCGCTCAGCGCTCCGAGGTTGGCGTTGTACCCGCTCTGGAAGAGTATAGCGGCCTCTCTCTTCTTGAACTTGGCGAGCTTTTCTTCGAGCTCCACGTGGAGCTCCATGGTGCCGGCGATGGTTCTAACCGCTCCGGCACCGACGCCGTAGTCGAGGATTGCCCTTATGGCGGCCTCCTTTATCTTGGGGTGGGCGGCCAGGCCGAGGTAGTTGTTCGAACACATATTCAGAACGCGCTTTCCATCAACGACGACCCAGGGTCCCTGGGCGCTCTCAAGCTTTCTGATGGTCACATAAAGGCCTTTCTCCTTGAGCTCCTTGAGCTCTTCCCTAATCCAGTCGAGCTTCGCCATGAGAACCACCGGTGATTTTTGGACATCGAGGTATAAAAGTTTTGCACATGGCAAAAGGCTTAATACCCCCAAAGCTCATAAGCCCCTTAGGTAGGGTGATAGCTATGCCGGAGGAAGTTAAGGAGGTTAAAATCCTCGAAAAGCCGTGGGTTGAGAAGTACAGGCCCCAAAAGCTCGACGATATGGTGGGTCAGGATCACATAGTTAAGAGGCTCAAGCATTACGTTAAAACAGGTTCTATGCCGCACCTTCTCTTTGCCGGTCCCCCCGGCGTTGGGAAGTGCCTCACGGGGGATGCAAAGGTTATCGTCAACGGTGAGCTGACTACAATAGGCGGGCTCGTTGAGAGGCTGAGCAACGGCAGGTTCGGCCCGACCCCTGTTAAAGGCCTCAGGGTTCTCGGCGTTGATGAAGACGGCAAACTCACGGAACTGCCCGTTGAGTACGTTTACAAGGACAAGACGGATGAGCTCGTCAGAATAAGGACGAGGCTCGGTAGGGAGCTCAAGGTTACTCCATACCATCCGCTCCTCGTGAACAGGAGGGACGGAAGGATAGAATGGGTCAAGGCCGAAGAGCTTAAGCCGGGTGATAGACTGGCCGTTCCGCGCTTCCTCCCGGCGATCCTTGAGGAAGATCCCCTCGCCGAGTGGCTTGGCTACTTCATCGGGGACGGCCACGCGGATTCAACAACAAACGCAATAACCTTCACGAACACCGACGAAAGGCTGAGGAAGCGCTTCATGCAGCTCACCGAGAGGCTCTTCCCGGATGCGAGGATTAAGGAGAGAATTCACAAAAACCGCACCCCTGACGTCTACGTGAACTCAAAGACGGCAAAGGAACTTGTTAAGAGCCTCGGCCTTGCAGGCAGAAAAGCGGACAGGGTTTACATACCCGGACAGGGCTGGAAGGGCCTGCGCTCCTTCCTGAGGGCCTACTTTGACTGCGATGCAGGGGTGGAAAGCAACGGGATAGTCCTCTCGACCGCGAGCAGGGAGATGGCCGAGCAGGTCTCCTACGCACTTGCGGGGCTTGGTGTGGTTGCCAAAGTTAGGAGCAGGGTCACGAAGGGGCGCACGTACTACTATGTTGTCATCTCGGGCTCCGAGAACACCTCACGCTTCCTCTCGGAGGTCGGCTTCTCGGTCGAGGAGAAGAGGAGAAAGGCCGAGGCCTTGGTAAAGAGACCGAACCCCAATCTCGGCTCGCTTTATGCCGACAGGGAACTGATTTCCTACGTCAGGGACAGGCTTAAGCTTAACTTCTACGACGACAAGGCCCGGTGGAGTCCAGAGAAGGCCAAGAGGATAGCTTGGGAGCTCATGAAGGAAATCTATTATCGCCTCGACGAGCTGGAGAGGCTTGAAAAGGCCCTGTCGAGAAGCATTGTTATAGACTGGAACGAGGTCGAGAGGAGAAGGAAGGAAATAGCGGAGAAGACGGGAATAAGGGCCGACCGGATTCTGGAGTACATCCAGGGTAAGAGGAAGCCGAGCTTAAGGAACTACCTCAGGATTGCAAGGGTTCTTGGAGTCGAACTTGAAGGGACAATAGAGGCCATGAGGCTGTTTGCGAGGAAGTACTCCAGCTACGCTGAGATTGGAAGGCTTATCGGCACGTGGAACTCAAGCGTTAGAATAATCCTTGAGAGCAACACAGAGAAGATAGAGGCCCTTGAGGAGATCAGAAAAGCCGAGCTGAAGCTTTTGAAGGAGATGCTCAACGACGAAAAGCTCAAAAGGGGCATTGCTTACCTCATCTTCCTTGCCAGGAACGAGCTTCTCTGGGACGAGATAGCAGAGGTCGAGAAGCTAAAGGGCGACTTCGTAATCTATGACCTACACGTGCCGGGTTACCACAACTTCATCGGCGGTAATCTTCCGACGGTTCTCCACAACACAACGGCTGCTCTGGCCCTCGCGAGGGAGCTCTTCGGCGAGGGCTGGAGGCACAACTTCCTTGAGCTGAACGCGAGCGACGAGCGCGGAATAAACGTCATCCGCGAGAAGGTCAAGGAGTTCGCGAGAACCAAGCCAATTGGCGGGGCGAGCTTCAAGATAATATTCCTCGATGAGGCGGACGCTTTGACCCAGGACGCCCAGCAGGCCCTGAGGAGAACGATGGAGATGTTCTCGAACAACGTCCGCTTCATCCTGAGCTGCAACTACTCGTCGAAGATAATCGAGCCGATACAGTCAAGGTGCGCCATCTTCCGCTTCAGGCCTCTAAGGGACGAAGACATAGCGAAGCGCATAGAGCTTATAGCCGAGAACGAGGGGCTTGAACTAACGGAGGAAGGACTTCAGGCGCTCCTCTACGTGGCTGAGGGTGACCTCAGGAGGGCCATAAATGTCCTGCAGGCCGCTGCCGCCCTTGACACCAAAATAACCGATGAGAACGTCTTCCTCGTTGCCAGCAGGGCAAGGCCCGAGGACGTCAGACAGATGATGCAGCTGGCTCTGGAGGGCAACTTTCTCAAGGCCAGGGAGAAGCTCAGGGAGATACTCCTCAAGCAGGGCCTGAGCGGCGAGGACGTTCTCATCCAGATGCACAAGGAGGTCTTCAACCTGACGATACCCGAGGACAGGAAGGTGGCTCTGGCCGATAAGATAGGCGAGTACAACTTCAGGCTCGTGGAAGGGGCTAACGAGATGATACAGCTTGAAGCTTTACTCGCCCAGTTCACCCTGATGGGTAAGTGATGGCCATGCCGCGGGACGTTCCTTGGGTTGAGAAGTACCGGCCGAGACGTCTGGGGGAGCTGATAAACCAGACCAAGGCCCTGGGGCAGGTGAGGGCATGGATAGAGGCGTGGCTCCAGGGCAGCCCGCCGAAGAAGAAGGCGCTGATTCTGGCCGGCCCCCCCGGAACGGGTAAGACGGCGACGGTCTACGCTATAGCCAGGGAGTACGGCTTCGAAATAATCGAGCTCAATGCCAGCGACGAGAGGACCTACGAGAAGGTGGAGCGCTACGTCCAGGCCGCCTACACCCTGGACATCCTCGGAAAGAGGAGGAAGCTCATATTCCTGGACGAGGCGGACAACATGGAGCCGAGCGGGGCCAAGGAGATAGCGAAGCTGATAGACCGGGCCAGGAACCCCATAATAATGAGCGCCAACCACTACTGGGAGGTTCCGAGGGAGGTGAGGAACAAGGCCCAGATAGTCGAGTACAAGCGCCTGACCCAGAGGGACATCATAAAGGGACTCGTAAGAATTCTCCACGCGGAGGGCTTAACCGTTCCGAAGGAGGTTCTCTATGAGATAGCCAAGCGCGCCAACGGTGACCTTAGGGCGGCGATAAACGACCTCCAGACGGTTGTATCCGGCGGGATAGATGACGCCGTCGAGGTTCTCGCCTACCGCGACACGGAAAAGAGCGTCTTCCAGGCTTTGGCCCAGCTCTTTGCAACAGACAACGCCAAGAGGGCCAAGCTGGTCGTTCTCGGCGTTGACATGTTCCCCCACGAACTCCTCCAGTGGATAGACGAGAACCTCCCCTACGTCTACTACAGACCCGAGGACATAGCGAGGGCATATGAGGCGCTCAGCAGGGCGGACATATACCTCGGCCGGGCGCAGAGGACGGGTAACTACGGCCTCTGGAAGTACGCCACAGACATGATGACCGCGGGTGTCGCTGTTGCGGGGGTTAAGAGAAAGGGCTTCGTGAGGATTTACCCGCCCAGGACCATAAAGCTCCTCACGGAGAGCAAGACCGAACGCTCGCTCAGGGACTCGGTGCTCAGGAAGATCATGAAAGAGATGCATATGGCGAAGCTCGAAGCCCTGGAGACCCTCAACGTTCTCAGGGCCATATTCGAGTACAACCCGGACATGGCGGCGCACTTCGTAGTGTACCTCGACCTTGACCTCAAGGAGGTTGAGTTCATAGTGGGGGACAAGGAGAAGGCCGGGACGATATGGGGCAAGAGCATGAACATTGAGAAGAAGCTCAAGGAGCGCGGGGAGCTTGAGGAACACGTGAGGGTTGCGGCTGAGAAAGAGCCTGAAGAAGAGGGTGAAGCTGAGAAAGAAGCCGAGGAAGAGGCGGAAGAGGAGATAAGCGAGGAGGAGCTTGAGAAGGCCGAGGAGGAAATGGAAGCCGTCGCGGAAAGTGGGGAGAAGATAGACAAACCCAAGAAGAAGGGCAAGCAGGCGACGCTGTTCGATTTCCTGAAGAAGTGAGGCATTTCTGGTTATTTTTATCCTTCAAAATATGGGTTCTCAATGTTTTTGTATTCCGTAAAATATAAAACTGTTGATATCTTGTATCTTATGGAGATGAACATGCTGACGAGAGAAGAGATCATCGAGGTGCTGGCTCCATACAACCTCTGGGGGGGCAGGGAATGGAAGGCTGTGATGAGGGAGAAGTACATCTCGTCGATTGAGAAAAGACTACCTCATGGAGCTGTGGCACTCATTGGAACCCGGCGCTCCGGAAAAACAACCCTGGCTAGATTGTTTTTGATGAGATCCGTGGAGGCGGGGAACTCTCCCGACGCTACGCTTTACGTAAACCTGGAGGATCCGAGGTTTTCCCCCTACCTAAAGCCCGAGCTCCTTGAGGAGATTTTTTCTGCGTACAGAACCTACGTTTACAGTGGCAGAGACCCGATAGTGGTTCTCGACGAGGTTCAAAACGTGCCCGGCTGGGAGAGATGGGTCAGGAAGGTCCTCGACCTCGGTGAGGCTAGGGTTATAGTGACAGGTTCAACGTCTTCCCTCCTCCGCTCCGAGCTTTCAACTCTCCTGACCGGCAGGGTTTTGCCAATTGAGGTGTTTTCCCTTAGTTTTGAGGAATTTTTGGCTTTCAGGGGATTTTCAGGCGACATAAAAAGCATTCTTGGTAAGAAGAGGAGAGTTGAAGCTCTGTTGAGGGAATATCTTGAGTTTGGAGGGTTTCCCCAAGTAGTCCTCACGGAAGACGAATCTCTGAGGGGTGAGCTCCTCAGGGAGCTCTTCGAGGGTGTAGTCCTGAGAGACATAGCGTACAGGCACGGCTTCCGGGACGCTAGGACAGTTAAGATAGTTGCCGAACTAGCCCTGAGCAGGTTTTCGTCCCTTGTCAGCGTTTCCAGACTCAGAAACGAGCTTGCAGGAATAGTTGGCAGAAAAGTGTCTCCCAACTTTGTTGATGCAGTCCTCGACGCGATGGACGAGGCATATCTGAGCTTCCGCGTTCCTGTGCTCTCTCCTAAAGTTAAGGACGCGATGCGCTATCCAAAGAAGCTCTACGCCATCGATACAGGGATCGCTAACATAGTTGGGATCCGTTTTACCGAGAACGTCGGCAGACTCGCCGAGAACGCTGTGGCAAGGCATCTCCGCCAGCGCTTTGGCGAAGTCTACTATTACCGCGGGAAGAGAGAGGTTGACTTCATCGTCAAAGAGGGCACGGAAGTCACACGGGCGATTCAGGTGAGCTGGGACATTGATGAGAGCTGGGATAGGGAAGTTGAAGGGTTAGTAGAGGCCGCCAAAACCTTTGGACTCATGGAGGGAACGATCATAACGGGCTGGAAGTCCTGCGAAGAGAAAATTGGAGGAATAGCGGTTAAGTGCATACCTCTGTGGAGGTTTCTGCTCTCCCTAGACACTAATCCACAACCTTCACGTCCGCACAGACCTTGAAAACGTGGGGCTTGAAGTCGCTGACCTTCTTGATTTTAACCTTGCAGTCCTTTCCTTGGCGCTCGCATTCCTCAATTATTCTCTCCCTGAATGCCTCAATATCGGCCTCGTGCACGAAGTCGTAGTAGTGGAGCCATCCCTCGGCCTTTGAGAGGGTCAGCGCGAGCGCATCAACGCCCCTCGGCGTGGGGCTTATTACCCTGTCGTAGGTTGGGAGCTCCGGGAGCACCTCGAAAACATCGCCGTGGATGAACTCTATCTCTCCCTTCAGCTTTTTCCTGTTTAGCTCGATGTTCTCACGGCCGAGCTCGTACGCCTCTCTGTTCAGCTCCACTGCGGTAATTTTGACCCTCTTATAGCGCGCTATGACGAGCGCATACGGCAAGACGCCGGCGAAGGGAATTAGAATCCTTTCCCCGTCCCTCACGAGCTGGGCCAGCCGATAACGCTCGCCCTTCATCCTCGGGTTGAAGAAGGCCTTTGAGAGGTCGACCTTTATCTCGACGCCGTTCTCTTTGTGAACCGTGTTCAGTCTCCTCTCACCCCAGATTATCGAGTAGTCCCTTATCCTAAAGGCTCCCTCGTGGAACCCCTTCCGGGCGATGACCCTCAGAAATGGATGGACCTTTCTTAGGCCCCAGACTATGTCCTCAACCCGGTGCTCAAGCTCGGGGGGTATCTGGATGACCGCTATGTCCCCTATTATGTCGTAGCGCCTAAGGTGCTTCAGCTCTTCCTCGCTCAGCCTCTCGGCGAGGACGCTCTCAAGGTTCCTGTATATCTGCCTCTCCGGCCGAAGGGGGAGCTCTGCCGGGAGAACCTCGTAGCCGAGCCCCTCGATCCGTGGGTCGCTGATGACCGGCAGGAGAACGTACCCCCCCTCCCTCCTCGGCCTCCTCTTCCCATCGTAGAGGCCAAGGCTCTTTAGCCTTCTCTTGACGGGCTCTGCCTCTCTCCTGGGAACTTTAAGCGCCGGCATCTTTCCTCGTTATAAATTTGGAGGGGGATTAAAAAGCCTTCACTTCCAGTAGGGTTCGCGCATGAGAACGGCCTGCCTCAGGATTTCGGCCAGCTCCTCATCACTCGCCCCGTTTCTCATGGCTGTGGCGAAGTCTATCAGGTCGTTCTTTCTCAGGAGGCACGTCTTGAACTTGCCGTCGGAGGTGACCCTCAGGCGGGTGCAGTTGGCGCAGAAAACTGTGTTGTGCATGGCCCTCACGACCTCAACCTCGGCGATGCCGTAATCGGTGGGAATGAAGTACTTCCTCCTTCTGTGCATCCGCCTCTCGCGGATTTCAACGGCCATTTCCTCAAGCTTCTTCTCGACCGGTTTGAGGGGGTAGAAGTACTTTCTGAAGAACCTCGTCTCCGTGAACTCCCTGGGGGCTTCGAGTTCTATGAGCTGGAGGATCGCCCCGGTCTCTGCCGCAAAGTCCACCATCTCCCATATCTCGTCATCGTTGAGACCCTTCATCACGGTCATGTTGAGCTTGACCGGACTGAGGTATTTCACGGCCTCCTCGATTCCCTCAAGAACAACGTCGAGCATGTCAACGCCTGTGATCTTCTTGTAGATCTCGGGTCTGAGGCTGTGGAGCGAGACGTTGACCCGGTCCAGGCCTGCCTCGGCCAGGGGTCTGGCCAGCTCCTTCAAGCGGCTTCCGTTGGTCGTCATGGAGAGGTCTCGGAGGTATGGCTTTATCCTTCTCACAATTTCGATGATATCCCCTCTAACCGTTGGCTCGCCGCCGGTGAGCTTGACCTTCTTTATCCCGAGCCTTGACGCTATGCGGACGAGTCTCTCTATCTCGGAGGGCGTCAGCTCCAGCCTCGCGTTGAAGTGCTGTCCCTCCCTGTGGCAGAAGAAGCATGCATAGTTGCAGTCCTGGGTGAGCGAAATCCTCAGGTTCGTTACTGGCCTGCCGAAGCGGTCGTAGAGGGTCATTAAACCACCGGAATGATTAGTCTTCTGGCTTAAAAAAAGGTTTTGGGTAAGCTCTATTGTTTAACACACCCCCATCGAAAACTACAAGTAGGGGGAAGCGCAAGATTAAGGCCAGGGGGTTTTCCGCATGAACGTTGAGGAGGTTAAGGCCCAACTTTCACACCTCGAGTCGCTTCACTCCACTTTTGAGCGACAGTTTCCGGCCATCTACGAGGAAAGGGATGGAGAGGCTCTTCTGGAAAAGGTGAGGTCCCTTTACAACATATCGAGGGAGAAGCTTGAGATAGCGTCGTCTCTGTACCGTGAGATGGGGAGCTTCGGCGGCCACATAGAGGAGCAGGCGAAGGAGCTGTACCGCAACGAGTATCAGATGAAGTTTCGCCTTGAGGAGATACTTTCCCTTCTCGTCAAGGAGCACGACTACGACACAAAGATAAAGCTCTCGACGGCCTTGGACCGGCTCGTCCAGTTCCACAGGGTTTACGACTACGCAGTCAGGAAGGCACTGGGCGAGATGCTCCGGGAGGTCGAGGGGCTGAGCCTTTTGGCGGGGGGCGAAAAGGAGAAAAAGGTACCCGTTGGTATAATGGAGGAGCTCAGAAAAATTAAGACACTTGAGGCCGAGCTTGGAATCTTAAAGGTTTTCCTGCTCAGGCTGTACACCCATCCGGGCGACGTCCATAAGGTTGAGGAGGCCCTGAGAGACTGGCACTCCAGAGGTTTGCTCTGGGTCGAGGCGAGAAACGTTGAAAAGCTCAGCGGCGTCGGGAACGCCGAGGATATACTCGAAGGACTCACGCTCATCGGAGTGGTGGAAAAGAAAATGAGGGGTGGTGAAGGTGTCTACAGACACAGGAGTTTCAGTTCGAGTTAGGGGCATCTACTCAACAGCCCTTACAAAGCTCTTCCTCGACAGGGGCTTTGGAATCTCACAGCCCAGCAACAGGATCGTCGAGCGCTTCAACCTCGAAAAGACCTACGACGAGTTTGATGTTGATGTTTACGACAAAAAAGACCACCACGGGGTAATCCTGGTCGGGACGAAGGTTGAGGAGGTAAAGGCAGTCCTTGAGGACGAGCTCATAGACGTTTTCTTTAGGAAGCTCCCCTACCAGCTCTACGGCATCTACAAGGGGATGGTGGTCAAGAGGGACGAGCGCTACGTCTACATAGACATAGGAAGCGCCATCGGAACAGTGGTCGCCAGCGAACTGCCGCGTGCGATGGAGGGCGATGAGGTCCTCGTTCAGGTTAAGAAGCACAACCTCCTTCCCCAGCTGAGCGTTACCCTCACGATCCCCGGTGACTATGCCGTTCTAATCCCGAAGCCGATAGGTGCACAGAGGCACGTCAAGATATCCAGAAAGATAAGGGAGCAGAGCGAGCGCGAGAGGCTCCGCATCCTCGGACTCAGCATAGACCTGGGCGAATGGGGTATCCTCTGGAGGACGGCCGCAGCCTACAAGGACTGGAACACCCTTCGGGACGAGATAATAAACCTCTCCAAGCTGGCGGACAGGCTCAAGAAGGCGGACTCCTACACGGCCCCCTCCCTCATCATAGAGGGGAGGAACATATACGAGGTTGAGTTCGGCGGCGGGGCCAAGAAGAAGCTCGACGAGATAAGGAACCGGGTCGTTCCAACGGTTGAGGGTCACCACCAGCTGAAGGCCTACGATCCGGAGCTGAGCTTTGCGGTGGAGATAGCGGAGGGAATCCTCTCGAAGGTTCCCACCCAGAGGGAGAAGGTAAAGACGGGCTTCTGGGAGGCTCTCATAGCCAACAAGGGCCCCAAGAAGGGCTGGCTATTCAGCCTTGAGCACTACAAGCCCGACGGGCAGAGGATAAAGATAGGGCCCGGCGAGATACTCGAAGTGTCCCAGAACCCGCTCAGGGTGAGGTTCAAGCGGCACCTCAAGCCCGGAAAGTTCTACGACGGCCTGGACATGCCCATAGAGTTCGGGGACTACGTCATAACGGAGATAGAGGCCGGAAAGTGGTGGTTCGTGCACCGCTACTACGACCGCAACGGCAACCCCAAGGGCGAGTACTACAACATCAACACGCCGGTGGAGATATACCCGGACAGGGCGCGCTACATAGACCTCGAAGTTGACATCGTCAAGTGGCCGGACGGCAAGAAGGAGATAATAGACAAGGAGAAGCTCACCCAGCACTACGAGGAGGGTGTCATCACGGAGAAGCTCTACAGGGCGGTGCTCAGGATAGTGCAGGAGGTATATGAGCGGGTTTAGGGCAGGGTTTTGATGCCCAGCTTTTCCGCCTCTTTTTTCAGTCTTCTATCATATGTCGCCAGCCTTTTGAAGTCCTCCGCCATGGCAAGGATTACCATGTCGTTGAAGCGCTTTGGATTCTTGGTTAGCTCCAGCGCGCGTTTTGTGTACTTTCCGCCATCCCCGATTACCTTTGTCCTTGGGCTCTTCAGAATTGAGGAGACCACCTTCATTATGTCTTCCCAGCTGTAACCCTCCTCCCTGAAAAACCAGTAGAGCTCGTAGAGAACCATGCTGGGGACGATCCACCTCTCCAGTGATGCAAGTAGGCTTCTCGCTTCCGGGTTGAACTCCGAATCCCTCAGGGTGGCGTATATGAAGACGTTGGTGTCTATTACCGTCACTCCTCCTCACCCTGCCCCTTTCTTATGGCCTCTTCGATATCCTCGACCTTCAGCCCCTTTCCCCCGGGCAGTAAGGGGAGTTCAAGGTCGCTCTTTTTGATCACGGCCTTCCCGTCTTCGATCTCGATGACGAGAACGTCCCCCACTTTAATTCCCAGCTTCTTCCTAATATCGCTCGGGATAGTAATTTGATAGTTCCTAGTTACTTTTGTGATTCCCATAGTATCACCAGATATAGTAGAGCACTGGAGTGTAAAAAAAGTTGCGGTGGAAGCCCCTTAACAGGAGCTTATTAAACGTGGCAGAAGGACTTACCTCAAGGGCAGGAAGGGAAGAAAGCCAAGCCTCGATGAGCTTGAACACATCTACAAAGTCGTTGAAATCCTGAGGAAGACGATTGAACTCGTTAAGGAGCTTGAAGCGACAGAACCAAAGTTTTGATCCACCCGCCGGCCATCACAAAATCGGTAGTATGCCCTGCGGGTAATATTCAGACGTTTTCTTGTTTTGTTTCGATTGCGTCCTCAATCCCCTTCTCCGTTATCCTGAAGTAGACCATCCCTCCCTCCGGCCTGAACCTGTGTCTTTCCAGGAGGGCCACCCTCATCCCGGGCGTGTTGAGCTTGTCGAGTCTGAGGATGTCCTTGGTGCGGTAGTTGAGGGTGTGTTCGGCGACGGGCTTCATCCTCTCCGCCCTGCTGTCGAAGTGAACCTGATTTATGACTATCACGGGGATGCGGTTTCTCCTCGCTATCCACAGGAGAACCTGGAGCTGTTTGCCGAGCTCGGCCGTGAGGTTCTTCCTGTGCTCTTCAACGCGGTAGTGTGCCGTTATTGAATCCACCACCACGAGGGAAAACGACCCATCAACGACCTTTTTCAGGCTTCCTATGGTGCGCCTCTGCTCCTTGAAATCGGAGGGCGTGAAAAGGATAAATCTTTGAAGGGCCTCCTCCGGATCAAACCCCCGGGACTCGGCCATCTGGCTCAGCCTTTCCGGTGAGAAGCCTCCCTCAGTGTCAACGTAGGCGACCTTTCCCGAACTGAGAAGGCCTATCTGCACCGCGAGCGTTGTCTTCCCGGTGGCAAAGCTCCCGTAAATCTGGGTCAGAACTTCCTCGGCTATGCCCCCTCCGAGAAGCTCGTCGAGTGATTTTACCCCCGTGGTGAGCATCAGCCCCACCGCTATAGGGTGAGCTCCTCATAGGGTTCCATGGGGCGAACCATGACCCAGATGCGCCGCTTTCTCAGTTCGTTCTGGAGCTTTTCGACGCTCCCCTGCCCGTAAATCCCATAGTGCATCGGGATGACGATTCTGGGTCTTATGTCCTCTATTATCTGCGCCGCCTCGCGTTCGTTTGCCGTTGAGCGCCCGCTGATGGGTACTAAGAGAACGTCCACCTTCCCGCGGAGCTTCTGGAGGGCGGGGGTTGAATAGGTATCGCCGGTGTGGAAAAGGGTCCTGTCTCCCTCTATGAGGTAGCCCACGGGGTACTGGCTTGAGGGGTGCTCCATGTAGACGGCGGTAACTTTGACGCCGTTCCCAAGTTCCAGCGTCTGCCCTTCCTCTATTTCCCTGACCCTGGTCACGCCGTCGCTGATGGCCATCATGTATACCGGCTTCGGCCCTATGACCTCGGCGTTTCTCAGCCTTGAGAGCAGCTCGACCTTGCCGTAGTGGTCAACGTGCTCGTGGGTTATCAGTATGTAGTCCACCTCTCCTATCCTGTCGTCGTCAACCTCTGGGTACGGGTCGATGAGCAGTCTCACACCATTCGTCTCGACCCAAAAGCACGCGTGTCCGTACCAGATAATCTTCATCGGTGATACCTCCTCTGATGGGTTCGGTGAGGTGGACTTAAAGTTTTTCATTGGCGGTTCTTTTTGAAAACTTGCCGAGCTAGTTTCGGAGAGTCTGGCGTAGATTTTATATACTTCGTTTTCGTCACCATACTGATGTGTGCCGAGAATTCAAACCGCAAAAGGGGTCTGATAGTGCGCGAACCCTTCGCAACGCTCATAGCCGAGGGGAAGAAGGTCTGGGAGATAAGAAAATCCCGGACTAGGATCAGAGGGAGAGTCCTCATAATCAGCGGCGGCAGGGCCGTTGGAAGTGCGGAGTTGGTTGACGTTCTCGGTCCATTCACCCCAGAGGAGCTCAGTGAACATGCCGACAAGCATCTGGTTGATGTGGATTTTCTTAGGGAGTACTCCGGAGGGAAGCCCCTATACGCCTGGGTCTTCCGCAACGCGGAGAAGTTCGATGGGCCGAGGAAAGTTCGCATCCCAAGGGGCGCCCAGGTGTGGGCCAACGTGGTGGTGGAGGATGAATAAGAGGCGCTTCATAATCCCTCCCGTTTCGCTTCCGGTTCTCTTCCTGATATTCATCATCTTCCTGGCAGTATTCGTCATATTTTCGAGCATAGTCATGGCGGCATTTGAGAAGCTTGGAATACCCCCCGAAGTCGCGTATGCACTCTTCATTTTCGCACTTCTCGGGAGCTTCATCAACATCCCCATCGCGGAGGAGGTCTCCTACGAGCCGGTCATCGGCCTGAGGGAGGTTCGCTTTTTCGGCATCTCCTATCCCGTCCCCTACTTTGATTGGGCTGAGAGGAGGGTTATAATAGCCATAAACGTCGGCGGGGCGCTGGTTCCTCTGAGTATTGTCCTCTATGAGATCTTCAGGCTGCTCTATCTGGGCCAGTTCGCTCTGCTCTTCAACACGCTTCTGGCCACGGTGATAGCTGCCGTCTTCAGCCACGCCTTTGCTAGGCCCGTCAAGGGTTTGGGGATAGCGATGCCCATGTTCCTCCCTCCGCTGATAGCCATGATCCTCGGCTGGCTTCTGGGGGACGGCAACCCCAACCTCGTGGCCTACGTCAGCGGAACGATGGGAGTCCTCATCGGCGCGGATATAATGAACTGGGGGCGTATCAAGAACCTGGGTGCCCCGATGGTCAGCATAGGGGGTGCCGGCACCTTCGACGGAATCTTCCTCGCGGGTGTTATTGCCGTCCTTCTGGTATGACGGTGGGTTTATAAGTCCCTGATTGAACATTCCAACGGCAAAACGAGGTGGTGCTAATGTTCGTGGTCGGAAGCGGTGCCAGGCATCTGGAGGATGAGCTAAGGGCCCTGGGCGGCGAGGTTCTTGATGTTGAGATAAAGAGATTCCCCGACGGTGAGAAGTACGTCAGAATCCTGGGTTCTTCGGAGGAGGTTACCGTTGTTCAGTCCACGTTCTCTCCCCAAGACGAGCATCTGATTGAGCTGATTCTGATGGCCGATGCGCTGCGCGAGCGGGGGGTTCAGAAGCTCAGAGTCGTCGTCCCTTACCTGGCATACTCCAGACAGGATCGGGTCACAAAGGACGGAGAGCCCGTGAGCGTTAGGGCCATACTCAGAGTCCTGGCCGTTTACTACGATGAGCTCTATGTCTTTGACCTCCACAACCCCGAGACCCTCAGGTTCTTCCCCGGCAAGGCGGTCAACCTTTCTCCGGCGAGGGCCATAGCGGACTATTTCGGAGAGAAGCTCGGTGAGGGAATTGTTCTCGCCCCTGACAAGGGGGCCCTTGCAAGGGCGAAGGCAGTTGCCGAAAGGCTGGGCCTTGAGTACAGCCACTTCCACAAGGTTCGCATCTCCCCGACGGAGGTTCAGATGAAGCCTGTTGACGTTGATGTGAGGGGGAAGAACGTGCTCATAGTCGATGACATCATAAGCACAGGGGGGACGATGGTCAGGGCCGCAAACCTGCTGAGGGAGATGGGTGCGGAGAAAGTCTTCGTCGCGGCCACTCACGGAGTTTTCGCCGAGGGGGCAATAGAGAGGGTGGGCAAAGCCGTTGACGAGCTTGCCGTCACGAACACCATACCGACGCCGGTTTCGAAGATAAGCGTAGTGCCTGACATATTGGGCCTTTAGCGGTGGTCTCTTTAAGGGAGAAGCTGGCCGCCCCGTCCTTTTTCTCTCCTTTGCAGGACAGGTATGGTGCTCCTTGGGTGATGACCCCTGCCATGTCTCTCCGGGTTTTCTTTCTCGGCAGGTTGCTACCCCTGAGTGATAACCCACGCTCCTTCTGACTTCCCTATGATCACACTCGGCTGGTACGTGGCCGTGTCTCTCGGCGCCTGTCTGGGTGGGTGATGAGGAGTCCCTCACAGTGAGTGTTGTGGTCTCGGTGGTTGCTTTCCTCAGTTCCATGTTTGTGTTCCTCCGAATCTTGCAAAAATTTTTGCCATTTTTATGTCTAAAATTATGCATTTTAGCGGCGCTTTTTGACAGCTTCTTTTTTAAAATATGCCCGGTGAGGGGTTTTGCAAAAATTTTTCACTGCTGGGGTTCACCCCTATTGGGTGGAGCGCCCGAACAGGGCGCGAAACACCCGGGCGCCAAGACGGCGGCGTCGGGGGGACAGGGTGCAAAGCACCCACTCATGAACCCCGCCCTCCAGCCCGGGTCACAAAAAGGTGCGCTCCCGAGGAAACGCCGAAAGGCGGACCCCTCGGGGGTAAGGCAGGCCCGACATCCCGACTAAACCCCGGACGGATATTTGGTACTTCCCCTTGAGGGAAGTCCCACCGGCCGTACTCCTTGCTCAATTCCGGTTGATCCTGCCGGAGGCCACTGCTATGGGGGTCCGACTAAGCCATGCGAGTCATGGGGCGCGCTCTGCGCGCACCGGCGGACGGCTCAGTAACACGTCGGTAACCTACCCTCGGGAGGGGGATAACCCCGGGAAACTGGGGCTAATCCCCCATAGGCCTGAGGTACTGGAAGGTCCTCAGGCCGAAAGGGGCATCTGCCCGCCCGAGGATGGGCCGGCGGCCGATTAGGTAGTTGGTGGGGTAACGGCCCACCAAGCCGAAGATCGGTACGGGCCATGAGAGTGGGAGCCCGGAGATGGACACTGAGACACGGGTCCAGGCCCTACGGGGCGCAGCAGGCGCGAAACCTCCGCAATGCGGGAAACCGCGACGGGGGGACCCCCAGTGCCGTGGCACAGCCACGGCTTTTCCGGAGTGTAAAAAGCTCCGGGAATAAGGGCTGGGCAAGGCCGGTGGCAGCCGCCGCGGTAATACCGGCGGCCCGAGTGGTGGCCGCTATTATTGGGCCTAAAGCGTCCGTAGCCGGGCCCGTAAGTCCCTGGCGAAATCCCACGGCTCAACCGTGGGGCTTGCTGGGGATACTGCGGGCCTTGGGACCGGGAGAGGCCGGGGGTACCCCTGGGGTAGGGGTGAAATCCTATAATCCCAGGGGGACCGCCAGTGGCGAAGGCGCCCGGCTGGAACGGGTCCGACGGTGAGGGACGAAGGCCAGGGGAGCGAACCGGATTAGAT
>NZ_WANV01000014.1 GCF_015521605.1 Thermococcus sp. | reverse complement strand
TAGTTTACTCTACTAGTGAATATCCTTGGAAATCAACCCCACCGTGGCCACCATGTTCCCCTGGAGGAATTTGTCCTACATCGATTGGAGGGGAAATCAGTTGACGGACGAATATTACAAGGCACGATTTAGAATCAATTTATTGAGGGAGGGAATAGTTTTCTTTGGTCTCTCTTTTCTTTTTGGGACCTTGGACAGTTCAGACGTAGTGATTATGGCCATCGTTTCATGGATAATATCCAGTTTGGTTTGGATTGTGTACAACGAGTATAAGTGCGGTGAGCTGTCCAAAAGACTCGAATGCAGACCGTTGTGTGATGTCCTCCTAAAGAAGTCTCTCATTGATTCCGCGGGCATTGGGATAATAATCCCTGCGAGTTTGGTTAGTAGGTATCTTAATCAAAATTACGGGATTCTGATAGCACTCGCGATTATATGGACACTAGTCTCAGCAAAAATATTGAGCGATATCAATTATCCGTACGAATGGGCTTCCTCTGAGAGAATTAGGCAGGCCAAGGAAAAATGTCTCTGAAGTGCAGTGCTCTTGTTCCTAAGGCCATGAATCCCTGATTGTTGATCTTTTTCTCCTTTCTTCTGATGGACATCAATGGCGAAGTTTATTAGTGTTTGATTCGATAGTTTGAACAGGTGTGGCTCATGATCCTCGACGTTGATTACATCACCGAAGATGGAAAGCCCGTCATCAGAATCTTCAAGAAGGAGAACGGCGAGTTCAAGATAGAGTACGACCGGAACTTTGAGCCTTACATCTATGCACTCCTTAAGGACGATTCTGCCATCGATGAAGTGAAGAAGATAACCGTGGAGCGCCATGGAAAGGCTGTTAAGGTCAAGCGCGCCGAGAAGGTGAAAAAGAAGTTCCTCGGCAGGCCGATAGAGGTCTGGAAGCTCTACTTCACCCATCCCCAGGACGTGCCTGCCATTCGAGACGAGATAAGGAGGCATCCCGCTGTCATAGACATCTACGAGTACGACATCCCCTTCGCCAAGCGCTACCTCATCGATAAGGGCCTCATCCCGATGGAGGGCGACGAGGAGCTCAAGATGCTGGCCTTCGATATCGAGACGCTCTACCACGAGGGCGAGGAGTTCGGGATTGGGCCTATTCTTATGATAAGCTACGCCGACGAGAGCGAGGCGCGCGTTATAACCTGGAAGAAGATCGACCTTCCCTATGTCGATGTCGTCTCCACCGAGAAGGAGATGATAAAGCGCTTCCTCAAGGTTGTGAAGGAGAAGGATCCGGACGTTCTCATAACCTACAACGGCGACAACTTCGACTTCGCCTACCTCAAGAAACGGTGCGAAAGGCTCGGTATAAAGTTCACACTGGGCAGGGATGGGAGCGAGCCTAAGATACAGAGAATGGGAGACCGCTTCGCCGTCGAGGTGAAGGGAAGGATCCACTTCGATCTGTACCCCGTCATAAGGAGGACGATAAACCTTCCGACCTACACCCTTGAGGCAGTTTACGAGGCCGTCTTTGGGAAGCCGAAGGAAAAGGTCTATCCCGAGGAGATAACCACCGCCTGGGAGACGGGAGAGGGGCTTGAGCGCGTTGCGCGCTACTCCATGGAGGACGCGAAGGTCACCTTTGAACTCGGCAGGGAGTTCTTCCCGATGGAAGCCCAGCTTTCAAGACTTATAGGCCAGAGCCTCTGGGACGTCTCGCGCTCGAGCACCGGCAACCTTGTTGAGTGGTTCCTCCTGAGGAAGGCCTACGAGAGGAACGAGCTGGTTCCAAACAAGCCCAGCGAGAGGGAACTAGCGAGGAGACGCCAGAGCTATGCTGGCGGCTACGTCAAAGAGCCCGAGAGGGGATTATGGGAGAACATCGTGTATCTGGACTTCCGCTCCCTGTATCCCTCGATAATCATCACCCACAACGTTTCCCCCGATACACTCAACCGAGAGGGCTGTAAGGAGTACGACGAGGCCCCGCAGGTAGGGCATCGCTTTTGTAAGGACTTCCCGGGCTTCATTCCCAGCCTGCTCGGTGACCTGCTCGACGAGAGGCAGAAGATAAAGAAGCGCATGAAGGCCACAGTGGACCCGATAGAGAAGAAACTCCTCGATTACAGGCAGCGGGCTATTAAGATACTTGCAAACAGCATTCTGCCAGATGAGTGGATCCCTCTGCTTATTGATGGAAGGGTCAAATTGGTGAGAATCGGCGATTTTGCGGATAGGGCGATGAAGGAAAGAAAGCCCCTGAAAAGTGATAGAACTGAGGTTCTTGAAGTTTCGGGCGTGGAGACAATTTCCTTTAACAGAAAAACTAAGATGTCCGAGGTAAAGTCCGTCAAAGCCCTCATACGGCACCGCTATCGTGGGAAAGTATACGACATAAAGCTTTCGTCGGGAAGGAAGATCAAGGTCACAGAGGGACACAGCCTGTTCACAGTCAGAAACGGGGAGCTTGTTGAAATTGCCGGTGGAAAAATAAAACCCGGGGACTTTATAGCTGTTCCAAGAAGGATTAATCTCCCAGAAAGGCACGAGAGGATAAACCTTGTAGAGATCCTCCTCAGCCTCCCTGAAGAAGAGACCGCTGACATTGTGCTGACGATTCCGGTTAAAGGACGCAAGAACTTCTTTAAAGGCATGCTGAGAACCCTTCGCTGGATTTTCGGAGAAGAGAAGAGACCCAGAACCGCCCGGAGATACCTCAAACACCTCCAAAATCTCGGCTACGTCAGGCTCAGGAAAATTGGCTACGAGGTGAATAACGAGGAAGCCCTGAGGAATTACAGAAGGCTTTACGAAGTTCTCGCCGAGAAGGTGAAGTACAACGGCAACAAGAGGGAGTATCTTGTGCACTTCGATGATCTTAGGGATAAGATAAGGTTTATGCCAGAGAAAGAGCTCAGGGAGTGGAAGGTTGGAACCCTCAACGGCCTCAGGGTGGAGCCTCTTATTGAAGTCAACGAAGACTTTGCAAAACTCCTCGGCTACTACGTCAGTGAAGGTTACGCAAGAAAGCAGAGGAACCAAAAGAATGGGTGGAGCTATTCGGTTAAGCTTTACAACAACGACCAGAGGGTTCTCGACGATATGGAAAGGCTCGCCTCCAAATTCTTCGGAAAGGTGAGACGCGGAAAGAACTACGTCGAGATACCAAGGAAAATGGCCTACGTGCTCTTTGAGAGCCTTTGCGGTACTCTGGCTGAAAACAAACGGGTTCCTGAGGTTATATTTACATCCCTGGAGAGCGTGCGCTGGGCCTTCCTTGAGGGCTACTTCATTGGAGACGGTGACCTCCATCCGAGCAAGAGGGCTAGGCTTTCCACAAAGAGCGAGGAGCTGGTAAACGGTCTGGTTATCTTACTCAACTCTCTTGGAGTTTCTGCCGTCAAGATAAGGTTTGACAGCGGGGTTTACAGGGTTCTCGTTAATGAGGAGCTTCCGTTCCTCGGCAACAGTAAGAAAAAGAACGCCTACTACTCTCACGTGATTCCAAAGGAGATATTAGAGGACATCTTTGGAAAACGGTTCCAGAAGAACATGAGTCCCGCGAAACTCATGGAAAGAGTTGAGAAGGGCGAACTTGACGCAAGGAAAGCCAATAGACTTTTTTGGCTCCTTGAGGGAGATATCGTGCTCGATAAAGTTGAGAAAGTCACGGTAGAGGACTACGACGGCTACGTCTACGACCTGAGCGTTGAGGAGAACGAGAACTTTTTGGCTGGATTTGGAATGCTGTATGCTCACAACAGCTATTACGGCTACTACGGCTATGCCCGGGCCAGGTGGTACTGCAAGGAGTGTGCCGAGAGCGTTACTGCCTGGGGCAGGGAGTACATTGAGACCGTCATACGTGAGCTGGAGGAAAAATACGGCTTTAAGGTCCTCTATGCCGACACCGATGGTCTCCATGCCACAATACCCGGTGCGGACGCCGAAACCGTCAAAAAGAAGGCCAGGGAGTTCCTTAACTACATTAACCCCAAGCTGCCCGGTCTGCTCGAACTCGAGTACGAGGGCTTCTACAGGCGCGGCTTCTTCGTGACCAAGAAGAAGTACGCCGTAATCGATGAAGAGGGCAAGATAACCACGCGCGGGCTTGAGATCGTCCGGCGCGACTGGAGCGAGATAGCGAAGGAGACCCAGGCGAGGGTTCTTGAGGCGATACTGAGGCACGGTGACGTCGAGGAGGCCGTGAGGATTGTCAAGGAAGTGACGGAAAAGCTGAGCAAGTACGAGGTTCCGCCCGAGAAGCTCGTCATCCACGAGCAGATAACCAGGGAGCTGAAGGACTACAAGGCGACAGGCCCGCACGTGGCCATAGCGAAGCGCCTCGCCGCGAAGGGGATTAAAATCCGTCCCGGCACGGTTATCAGCTACATCGTCCTCAGGGGCTCCGGCAGGATAGGGGACAGGGCCATTCCATTTGACGAGTTCGACCCGACCAAGCACAGGTACGATGCAGACTATTACATCGAGAACCAGGTTCTGCCGGCGGTGGAGAGAATCCTCAAGGCCTTCGGCTACAAGAAGGAGGACTTGCGCTACCAGAAGACGCGGCAGGTCGGGCTGGGGGCGTGGCTACAGCCGAAGGGGAAGAAATGAAGGCAAGCTTCTTTGTTAGTCCTCCCTTTCTATCCTCTCCAGCACCTCCAAAATCCCCTCCACAGCAGGAACCTCAAAGCCCCTCCCGTGGATTCTTCTGACCTCCTCTGCCTCCGGATTTATCCAGACGGCCCACATGCCGGCACTCAGTGCGCCCTCAAAATCCTCTGCGTAGGTATCGCCGATGTGGATTGCCTCGCCCGGCTCGATTCCAAAGACCTCCAGCGGTTTTCTGAACATCTCCGGCATCGGCTTGTAGGCGAGAACCTCGTCCGCGAAGAAGGTCTTGTCGATGTGATCCATCAGGCCGAACCTTTCGAGCAGGAGCCTCGTGTAGGAGCCCGGCCAGAACATCACGTTGCCCGTTACGGTGACCTTCAGGCCCTTTCTCTTGACGCCTTCCAGAGCTTCCTTTGCCCCGGGGAGGACTATATCCTCATCTACCTTCAGAACTGCCCTGGCGGCGGCCCTCTTGACGAGCTCCACCTCTATCCCAAGGAGCTCCGCGAGCATCTCCTGGCTCTCTTCGAGGGCCCTGGCTGGGTTCCCTGCGGTTTTAGCCCTCATCCGTTTTATCCTCTCGCGGGTGAGCATCATCCCCTCGACGACGTCTATCAGGCACGTCCCCATGAGCTTGGAAAGTTCAACCGCCATGGCGTCGAGCATGATGTTTATGTCCATGAGGGTGTTCCAGACGTCGAATGAAGCGAGCTTCACCTTCACCACCGGATTGGGTTAGGAGCGGGGGAATAAAAACTCAACGCCTCCTCTCCAATTCCCTTCCGGCCAGGTAGGCAAGGCCTTCCATGAGTCCTGCCTCTCTGAGGACTGCTTTGAGGTTTCTGAACCGGGAGCGCATGACGAAGAGCTCGTAAAAGCCCTCAAGGTTGCCCCAGTGGCCGTAGGCGGAAAGGGCGAGGTACATAACCTCTTTGGGCTTGAGCTTTCTCCCGAGGCTCCCGTTGAGGGCCCTCAGGCCGGGCTTTATCCTCTCGAGCAGTCCCTCCCTCGCTATGAGGTGGAGCATGAGGTCTTCAACCGTTGGCTTCTTCCACTCTATCGTCTCGTCCTCAAAGGGCAGGCCTATTACCAGCGGTATTACCTCGGTTTCTCCAACTTTATAGCCGAGGCGCGTTCTCTCGTGTTTGAATCCCGAGAGTTTCCCGGCTATCGAGGCGAGGGCGCTCTCCCTGTCCTCGTCGATATCGATGGCGACTCCGATTTTCCCAACCGGGAAGTTGAAGGTATCCATCGCCCTGAGGATGTTGCCGAGGTTCCTTATAACGCCGGAGTTGCCCTCACTCGGGATCACCGCGAGGTAGTAGTCGTCCTCCTCCCGCTTGAGCAGGTCGAAGTTGTCCCTCTCAAAGACGCGCTCGATGAACCTCAGGCTGTAGGGGGCTTCCCGGCTCTCCTTGAACTCAAAGAGCTTCTTGAAGACCGCCTTGAAGAACTTGGCGTCGGTTTTGCCCTCAACAAACAGGACGCTTGCCCCGGCCTTTCCCCCGGAGAAGCCGCCGCGGATGTCGAAGTCGAGGTATTTCCTCAGCTCATAGACCTCCTTGAGAGTGAGGCTCTTTCCGGTGTCGGAGTACACGAGAACGTTCTCCTCGCCCCGCCTGAACTTCCAGGCGATTAAATCGGCAAGCTCAAGGCTCGCCGTGACCACGGTTTCTTCCCCCTTCAGGGAATCAACGAAGTCGATGAGTTCATCGCGGTTCTTCCGGTATTCCGGGAAGAGCAGTGATTTTTCATCTGCGAACGCTTCCCACCTTTTTCCAGTTACGAGCCTCATTCACTTCACCATGTCAACGGTTATCGCACCTATCACGGCGAAGGTGCTTATAAGTATGGTAGCGTTGAGGTACTGTCCGCCCGTGAAGTCGGCCAGGCTGTTTATCCCGTAGAGGTATATCAGCCCGGCTGAGATGAAGTACGCTATCCCCGTGACCGTCAGGAGCCTCTTGGGAACGTGAAACAGCTCCTCTCTCTTGAGGTTCCCTATCCGGGATTTGGCGATGAACAGGTAGGCGACTCCGAGGGTCATTAAGAACACCAGAAGGGAGCGTTCAACTGAGATGTCCTTGGCTATCTCCCACAGCTCTGAAGTGAATAGAAACGGAAGGGCAAAGGTGACCGCGCCGATGATTTCCTGGGCGATGTCGTCCCACCCAAGCTGGTCTGGAGCTTTCCGTTCCTCGTTCTCTTTTTTCAGCTGTTGGATGCTGGAGTAGAGCTCCTCAAGCTGTTTCTCCATTTTGGTTCGCCTTTCGTTTTCAATCTGGCGCTCAGGTTCTGGGTTCATCATCCCGTCAGCATTGGATTCACTCATCATCGCAGAATTAACTTCCAGGGAAAGGTTATAAAGGTTGAGATGCACTTTAAATCGGTGATAAACGATGAAAAGGGCTTTGGTTCTGTTTATGGGCCTGGTAGTTCTGGGCCTGCTCCTTACGCCGATCAATGCAGCGATTGCGGGCATCAATTCTTCCAACACAGTGATAGTTCTGCCTACCACCAAGATAGTCAACGGGGTGCCGCTTCACATAGGTGAGGACGCTATAACGGGTTCGAGACTCGGTGCTTTTCTTGTTCTCAAGGGCGTTTCTCAGGGAACGTATACAAAGACCGTTTCTGTGCCGGTGGAGTACCACAGCGTGCTCATCCCCGATGAAAACCAGACCTACAAGCTCAACCCCCGCGACATGCCTGACGTCGGTGTTAACGTTAGCGATGAGCCGGTTGGGCACGGCATAGTCATCCAGGTCAACTTCTCCCGCGTCGATTTTAACTCCACCAAAAAAGCCGCCGAGTTCACCGACAGGAGCGTGGAGATAGTATTCAACGAGAACACGACCCCTCTCGACATCGGCGGTGACTACAGGGTCATCTCAACGACGGTCGACGGAAAGGACACGATGTACTTCTACGCCTACACCGAGGTTGACTCCACCTCAAGCTCCCTCGGTGAGAGCATATCCGTCGGGAGCTGGGGCATAAAGTTCGTGGACATAAACATAAACCAGGAAGAGATGCTCGTTGACCTCACGTATCCGAGTGGCATGATAAAGCAGAAGACCATGGAGAAGGGAAGCTACTACATAATGTACGTTGATGCTGATGGGAACGAGGATTTCGAGATCTTCAGCACATACCCATCTGCAAGGATCAACGAACTCCTTGAGAGGGGCGTTAAGGAGCTGTTCCTCTTTGCCCCCACCGACTTCTTCGTTGGCGTCGGCGGAACCCTCATGGTCACCTACAACTACTGGTACTACGAGAAGGTCAAGCAGTACCAGGACGGCGACGTTTACAGTGGCCAGTGGGTCTGGGATATAGACCCGAACAACAACCTCTACATCCTCTACCTTCACGTCAACGAGAGCCTGGTCGATTTCAAGAGGGTTTTCATCGGCGAGGGCTCGGCCCTTAAGCTGCCCACGAACTGGGGCCTTGAGATAGTTCCAGTCTTCGCAAAGAACAACGAGGGTGAGATAGTCGGGGTTGAGGGCTACCGCTTCGTCCGCGTTGTCTCGGTGACCAGGAAGGTCTCCATAACCGCGCCCAAGATTGAGGCGACGGACGACGTCTACAAGTTCATCATCGAGGACACGCAGCTCAAGGACTTCCCTACCGACAAGAACGTCATAATAGTCGGGGGATGGGTGAGCAACAAGGCCTGGGCATTGCTGGAGCAGGCCTACGGAAAGAACACCATAGATGCCATCAAGGCCGAGATAGACCAGAAGGGCTACGTGATAAAGGAGCTCAAGAACCCGAAAAATCAGAACTACAAGGTCATAATCCTTGCGGGAAAGACGTACGCCGAGACAAGGCTCGCCGTGGAGAAGTTCATGGAAGAAATGTGAAATCTTATTTTACCCTGTTTTTTCAATTTTACTCTTGCTCATTTGAGCAAGGAGTAAGCCGCATTTTTGATTTAAACGCTGAGTAATTCCCGAAATTTTTAATAAACTTTTCGGTTGGGTGAGGGGTAAGTTTATATACTCGACAGCGGTCTGAACGTTCATGTCGCTGCAGAACTACAGGGGATTCAGCAGAGACGCATGGTTGCTTGTGGGTTATTCCTTCATCTCCTGGCTTGGGGGCAACATAGCGTGGTTCATCTTCCCGTTTTACCTGAAGTCCCTTGGCTTCAGCTACACCGACATCGGGATAGTCTTCTCCATGTCCACCATAGCTCAGGCCAGCGTTCTCCTGTTTTCCGGCCCCCTCGGCACGAAAATGGGATACAAAAAGGCGGTTCTCCTGGGAGTCTTCCTGATGTTCATCGGGAGGCTGGTTCAGGTGGCCTACCCCACGATAGCCCTTCTGACACTGGGCGGCGTTCTTGTGGGCATCGGTATGGCCTTTGAGAACCCATCCTACATGGCACTGCTCAGCGGTGAGGTGAGTGACGAGAAGAGGCACTACCTCTTCAGTCTCTCTTCGGCAATGGGGACAATAGGCTCAGCCGTTGGCCTGATTCTGGCCGGCTTCCTCCCGAGGTATCTCTCGTACAGGGAGGTCTTCGCTTTAGTCCTCGTTATAATCCCGGTGAGGTTCGTACTGGTGCTGTTCGTCAGGTCTGTTCTGGCCGAGACAGAAAAGAAGCTCAAGCTCAACAGGAGTCTTCTCGTCAGGATAGGACGCTTCGCCCTTCCGAGCGCGCTCATCGGCCTGGGTGCGGGGGTTACGATACCCTACATGGGGCTCTGGTTCAACCAGCGCTTTGGAACCAGCCTGGAAAACATCGGATGGCTGTTCGCCCTCCAGCAGTTCATCATGGGGCTGGGAATGTTCCTGCTTCCGATGATAGCGGACAGGTTCGGCAGCGTCAAGACCATAGTGTCCTTCAACGGGAGCGCCAGCCTCCTTATAGCGGCTATGCCCCTCTCCCCAACCTTCCTCATAGCCGCGGTGATTTACACCGTCAGAACCATCCTGATGAACATCGTCAACCCGATCTGGAACTCCTTTATGGTGGGCTTCTTCAAAAAGGAGGAGCGTTCAACCGTCATGGCACTCAACAACCTGTCATGGACCGCTACGTTTGGTGTGGGGCAGTACCTGGGCGGCAGGCTCTTTGATTTCTCCCTCACCTGGCCGTTCATGATAACGGCCATCCTGTACAGCCTCTCCATGGTGGTCTTCTGGGGCTTCTTCGGTAGGGCGGAGACAAAAGGTTATAAGCCGGAGCCGGCCTAGGTCTCTCAGATGAGAGGTTTCTAGGGTGATGCTCATGGTGGTTAAGGACTGTCCCGAGTGCCATGGAACCGGGAAAATCAAGGCCGGCGAGAAGGAATGCCCCGTCTGCGAGGGGTGGGGATATGTTCCCGCTGATTTCAAAGTGGGGGACAAGCTGAAGGGTTACAGGAACCTTGACTACCTCGGTGTCGAGGACGAGGTGGACGAGATACCCTGTCCCGAGTGCCACGGAAAGGGCGTCGTTCCGGTTTACGATACGTGTCCGACCTGTGGGGGTACCGGAAGGGTTCTTGCCTGTGACATCTGCGGCAAGGTCAAAGAGCCCTGGGAGCCCGGCATGGAGACAACGTGGGTCTGCTCGGAATGCATGAGGAAGTACAAGGTGGTCTATGTTCTGGATAAGACCTGTGACCTGGAGGACGTGGAGGTCGGCAACGTCTACAAAGGAACCATCGACAGGGTGGAGCGCTTCGGAATCTTCGTCAGGCTAAACCCGCACGTTAGGGGCCTCGTAAGGCGGAAAGACCTCCTTGGTGGTAGGGAGTACAAGCCCGGCGAGGAGATTCTCGTTCAGGTTCTCGACGTCCGCCCCGACAAGGGCGAAGTGGACTTCATCGAGTCGGCTCTCAAGCACTACAAGGAGGTGACTGTGAGGAAGGAGCTTCCGGTTACTCCAATCGGCGAGCTCAGCAAGGACATGGCCGGTCAGACGGTGAGGCTGAGGGGCAAGGTGACCCAGATACAGGTGACCGGTGGTCCGACCGTCTTCACGATAACCGATGGAACGGGAATAACCTGGGCGGCCGCCTTTGAGGCCCCTGGTGTCAGGGCCTATCCCAACATAAACGTGGGCGACGTCGTCGAGATAATAGGCAAGGTGGCCTTCCACGCCGGGGAGATACAGATCGAGACCAGCGACATGGCGAGGCTATGGGGGCCGGAAGCGGCTGAGGTCAAAAAGCGCATAGAGGAGGAGCTCGACAGGAAGGCCCAGCCCCGGGACGTCGGCTTCCTTGTGGAGAGCGAGGTTCTTGAGGCCCTGAAGCCCAAGATAATGAAGGCCGCCTTCATGATAAGGCGCGCAATCTACGAGGGAAGGCCCATCCTCCTGAGGCACCACGCGGATGCGGACGGCTACACCTCGGGCCTGGCCCTTGAGTATGCGATAGTCCCGCTCATCGAGCAGGTTTCGCCTGATTCCGGCGCGAGGTGGAAGCTCTTCAAGCGCAGACCGAGCAGGGCGCCCTTCTACGAGCTGGAGGATGTCCTCAAGGACATCATATTCATGGTCGAGGACCATGAGAAGTTTGGTGACCCTCTCCCGCTCCTCGTCATAGTGGACAACGGCGGGACGAGCGAGGACATCCCGGCCTACAGGCGCATAAGGGCCTATGGGGTTCCCATAGTCGTCATAGACCACCACGATCCAAGGGAGTGGGTGAGCGAGGACAGGGCGAAGGTGGACGACTACGTTGACGTCCACGTCAACCCGCACCACATAAAGCGCGGCTACTACGAATTAACGGCCGGAATGCTGGCGACGGAGGTGGCGCGCTTCATCAACCCTGAGGTTGAGGACAGGATAAAGCACCTGCCCGCCATAGCCGGAACGGGCGACAGGAGCAAGGCCCCGGAGTTCTACCAGTACCTTGAGATAGCGAAGAAGGCCAAAGGGCTCGACGAGGAGGACCTCAAGAAGATAGCCGAGGTGATAGACCACGAGGCCTACTTCTGGAAGTTCATGGACGGGCACGGGATAATCGACGAGATACTCCTCCTGACCGGCAACCTCCAGAGGCACCGCGAGCTCATCAACGCGATTTACCCGGAGGTCAAGGAGAAGCAGGAGAAGGCATTGAGGGCCTCTCTACCGCACGTCAAGAGCGTCGTCCTGCCGAACGGCATAAGGTTCAACACGATAGACATCGAGCTCTTCGCGCCGAAGTTCTCCTACCCGAGCCCAGGAAAGCTCTCCGGGCTCATCCACGACCACTTCAAGGAGAAGTACGGCGAGGACGCGCCTATCCTGACCCTCGCCTACGGCCCGGACTTCGCGGTGGTCAGGGCGGCGGATGGAATGGCCGCTTACGGCTTCGACCTGAACGAGATAATCCCGAAGCTCCAGGAGACGCTGCCGAGTGCCGGAATAGAGGGCGGCGGCCACAGCTACGCGGGCTCAATAAAGTTCTTTGAGGGTATGAGGAAGGAAGTGCTTGAGGAGTTCGCCAAGCAGGTCGTCAGGCTGAAGAAGGCCTGATGCTCCCTTTTCCTCCCAACCTTTTTAACCCCCTGCGAGAATGTCTTTTGAAGAAAATACGGGGGAATGTTGATGAGGGTAGTTCTTGAGGTTACTTTCAGGATGGGGGGCGTTTCTTACCGCGGTTACCGCTGGGAAGACGATGCGCTCGTTTTTAAGTTCGAGAGGCTTGGGGATGCCTTTATCCAGGTCCTCAGCACCCGGAAGGTCGAGGAGGACGTCGAGAGGATGCCCGGGAGGGTCATCGTCGAGCTGAAGACCAAGGAGGGTGGGAAGGTCTTCGAGGCGGAGGAGGTCGAGGGAATTTACCGGGCTATGGAGCCTTAGGTTTTTTATAGTTCCCATCCAACTTTCTGCGGTGGTGCCCATGTACATGGCGGAGTTCAAGCTTCGCTTCGGCGATATGAAGTGGTACGTCAGGAGGATCGTCGAGGCGTCTTCACTTGAGGAGGCTGAGGAGATAGCCGAGCGCTATGCAAGGGCTATGAACAGGGGCGAAGTTAAGTGGGAGCTCAGCTACGTCATTGAATCCGGGAGGCCTCTTCTCGTTGGAAAGGAGGAGCTGGAGAAACTTGGGGCATGAACCGCGCCCCCTTATATTTTCTACTTGAAATTAATGAAATCGGGGGAGATTTACTCCCCCACGAAGGTCATTAAAAGCATGGCGATGACGTTCATGGCCGCGGCGAAGGTGAAGGAGTATGCCAATGAGTAGCTCCCCCAGAGCCAGCCCGCTATCACCGACGCCGGGAGGACGAAGATTCCGAAGACCGTGTGGTATGCCCCTATTATCGTCCCCTTCTCGTACTCCCTCGCAAGGTCCGCCATGTAGGCCCGTGGAATGGTGTCCTCGATGGCGATGTAGAGGCCGTAGAGAACGAAGGCCGCTATGAGGGTGTAGAAGTCCCTCGCGTAGGCGAAAGCCAGGGCCGCCAAAGCCGCAACCCCGAAGCCGAGGGTTATCATTCTCTTCTTGCCGAACGTGTCAGAGTAAACCCCCAGGGGGTAGGCCGAGAGGGCGTAGATGAGGTTGAAAAGTGCGTAGAACGCTATGCTCTGTACCACGGAGTAGCCGAGCTCCTGTGCCTTCCACATCGTGAAGGCGTAGCTGTATCTTCCCAGCGCCCCGATGGCAACGACCGCCAGGAAGAGCTGCAGGTTTCTGTTCTTCAGCGTTGAGATTCCCTTGATCTTCCTCTTGACCTCACCGCCCCTGTCTTTCACGAAGAGGATTATCACGAAGAGCGATATCACCCCTGGAACGGCCGAGAGCAGGAAGATGTAGCGGTACATTGTCTCGGAAGGCAGTCCCTTGAGGAGCTCGATGAGGCCTATTGCAACTAGGGGACCTGCAACGGCGCCGAGCGTGTCCATCATCCTGTGGAAGCCGAAGGACTTCCCGGTTTTTCCTCTCTCGCTCGACTCCGCTATCAGGGCATCCCTCGGGGCGGTTCTTACACCCTTGCCTATCCTGTCCACCGCGCGCAGGAGCAGGAAGTCCCACCAGTAGCGGGTGAGCGCTAAAGCGCCCTTGGCGAGGGTTGAGAGGGCGTAGCCGGCGAAGACGAACACCTTCCTCTTTCTAAAGCGGTCGCTCACGTAGCCGAAGGCCACCTTAAAGAGGGAACTCATGCTCTCTATCGCCCCCATAACGGAGCCGCTGAGGAGCTTTCCGGCATCTAAAACCTCCATCAGGTAGCTCGGCATAACGGGCATTATCATCTCGCTGCTCATGTCGTTGAGGAAGCTGACTATCCCGAGCAGGAAGACGTTCCAGCTTACCCCGAAGATCTTCTTATCCCTTTCCTCCATTCCTCATTCCCCCAGCAGTTCGAGACAGAGTTCCTTCAGCCTCTCCTTGCCCTCGCTGAGGGCACTCAGGCCGGCCTCAGTTATCTCGTAGACCCTGACCCGCCGACCATCCCTCACTTCCCAGTGGCTCTTCAGGAGGCCTTCCTTTTCGAGGGAGTGAAGGAGGGGATACATCGTCCCCGGGCTGATGCTGTAGCCGTGTCTCCCGAGCTCTTCCATCAGGAATGATCCGGTGACGGGCTCTTCACTCGCGTGATGGAGGACGTGTAGCGTCAGGAAGTCACGGTACTTCATATCGAACACCGATATCGGGATACGATATTACGGCTTAAAAAATTTTGGCTCATTCGAGCACGTGCTTCTCCAGCACGTAGCAGTGGAAGGTTCCCTCGAAGACCTTCTCTCCCCTCTCGTTGAAGACCTCTGTTTTCACCAGTTTCTTCCTCCGGGGGGACGTTCTGTCCCTCACACCCCCTCCAGACTCTTCTATAACCTCTGCCTTTGCCCTCAGCTTTTCACCTGCCTTGACGGGCTTCAGGAACTTGACCTCCGCCTTTCCGAGGACGACGGTGGGCTCGTTAACGGCCAGCATGGCCGCGTAATCGGCCAGTCCGAAGGTGAAGCCGCCGTGAACAAGTCCGTACTCATCAACGGCCATCTCCTCGGTGGTCTCCAGAAGGACTTCCGCGTAATTCTCCTCAATTTTCACGGGCTTTCCAACCAGTTTTTCGGAGGTTAACCTGTGAGTCCTCTGCTCCATCGGCATCACCGTTTGGAGTTCTCGCCGGTGCTTAAACATCTAACGGCGGTATGCAAAGGTTTATTTATTCCAGCGCCCTAAAAAAGTTAGGTGGTTGCGTGCACCCGATAAAACGCGCAGTTGAGTATAAGGGCTCTATGGAGTTCACCCGGAGCGAGCTCATTGGGATACTCTCCTTCAGCCTCCGCCTGATGGATGTAAAGGCCGCGAAGGAGCTAATAGCAAAGTCTCTGGAGGAGGGACTCCTTGAGGAAAAGGACGGCCTTCTGGTCGTCAACAAAGCCCTGCTCGCGGAGGAAGAGGCAGGTGAGGATTTTTTCAACGAGATGGTCTCTTACATAGCCGAATCCCTTGGCTGGGAGAGGGAGGAGGTCATCGAAGGTATCGGATCAATGCGCGAGCGCTACGGTGACCTGGACGAGAAAGTTTTGGCCTACCTCTTTGGAATGGACAAGGGTGTTGATATGTCCCGGTTCAGGGATAGGCTTGAGCTTTAGTTTTCACACTTTTCATCCCTGGACTCCCGTGGGAACGGAACTCTTGTTAAACAAAAACGCTTAAAATGGACAAAAATGTTTATAAGTTTTGTCTTCATCCAGCTAACGGTGGTCACTATGAATAAGAGGGTAGAGGTACTTGTTTTGCTGGTCCTGCTCATTGCCGGGCTTTCCTACGGGTGCATAGGGGGCACCGGCGGAACTCAGACGGCGACGGAGAAGCCCAGGGTTCTTACGATTTCAACCACCACAAGCCTCTACGATACCGGCATACTTGAAGACGTGGTTGCGCCGATTTTCAAGGAGAAGTACAACATAGAGCTCCGCTTTATTCCCAAAGGGACAGGGGGGGCAATTCTCGATGCTAAAAGCGGTGCCAGCGATGCCATACTCGTTCACGCCCTCTCAAAGGAGCAGCCCTTTATGGAAGAAGGCTACGGCGTGAACAGAAAGGTCTTCGCGTACAACTTCTTCGTGATAGTCGGCCCGAAGGACGACCCCGCTGGGATAAGGGGCCTGAGCGTTTCAGAGGCCCTTAAGAAAATCGTCGAGTATGGAAGGGCCCACCCCAACGAAATCGTCTGGGTCTCAAGGGACGACGGTTCGGGAACCAACACGAAGGAGATAGCCCTGTGGGAGAAGGCCGGCTTTGATTTCAATGAGCTGAAGAACGAGAGCTGGTTCGGGACGACCGGCGCTGGAATGGGGAATACGCTCCTGTACACGAGCGAGAGAAAGGCCTACACCCTTTCCGACATAGGAACCTACCTCAAATACCAGAAGGAGGGCAAGATAGACCTTGACGTCCTAGTTGACAAGGGGGAGGAGCTTATAAACGTTTACGCCATAATCATCATCAACCCGAAGAAGATACCCGACAAGGACTTTGAGGACGCGATGCTCCTCGCAGAGTGGCTCACCAGCGATGAGGGGCAGAAGGCCATAGCCGAATACGGCAAGGAGGAATTCGGGAGGCCTCTGTTCTACCCCGCCGTTCCGGTTCTCAAGAGCGAACAGGGGGAGGTCTTCAGGTGGATCATCAAGTACGGCTTCATGAAGGACGGCGACAAATACACCGAGTGCCCCGAGAAGTTCAGGTACAACGCCACCTACAGCTTCTTTGAGTTCCCGGCCTCGGTGGTCGAGGGCTAAGCCTTTTATTCTTTCCTTCCATCTCCGGGTGGATGAGAGATGGCGTGGGACTACATAATCCAGGGATTTTCAGAGGCGGTGAAGCTGATAGATGATCCATACGTGATAGAGATAGCCCTACGGTCCATCAAGGTCTCGGGGATGGCAACGCTTATGGCGGTGGCATGGTCTCTGCCGATCTCGGTGCTCCTCGGCCTGAAGGATTTCCCCGGCAAGTGGCTGGTTAAGACCCTGATAAACGGCCTCATGGGAGTCCCGACCGTTATCTGGGGTCTTGTGCTCTACCTCATGTTCGTCCCCCTTGGTCCACTCGGTTCTCTCGGCCTTCTCTACACCGAGATGGGAATAAGCATCGGTCAGGCCCTTCTGATAACCCCGATAATCATGAGCATAGTGGTGAACTCGCTGGAGTCGATAGAGGGCGAAATAAGGGAGCTGGCGTTAACTCTCGGTGCGGATGAGATACGTGCCTCCTTTCAGGTCGTCAGGGAGAGCGTCGGTGGGATAGTTCTGGCCATCATAGCGGCCTTCAACAGGGCCATAGCCGAACTCGGCATAGCCCTAATGATCGGCGGCAACATCTACGTCAAGGGCGGCGTTTACAACACGAGGGTTCTCACGACGGCCATACAGATGTACACTGTCAGGGCGGAGATAAGCGTGGCAATAGCTCTGGGCATAATCCTCATGGGCATAGTCCTCGCCGTGAACCTGCTTTCAAACCTCGTGCGGAAGTGGTTGGAATGATAGTAAGGGTCGAGAACCTGACCAAAACCTACGAAGACCACAGGGCACTGGACGGCGTGAGCCTTGAGGTCAAAAAGGGCGAGATATTCTGCGTCATGGGGCACAGTGGGGCCGGAAAAACCACCCTCCTGAGGATTCTGGCATTACTTGAGAGGCCCGACTCCGGGGAGTACGTCTTTGATGGGATGCCCGTGAACTGGAGTCGACCCGGGGAGCTGAGAAAGCAGGTCACGATGGTGTTTCAAACTCCCATCATGTTCAACACGACGGTTTTCAAGAACATAGCCTACGGCCTGAGGCTGAGGGGCTACTCCAAGGCCGAGATTGAGAGAAGAGTCCGCGAGGTGCTCTCCCTCGTGAGGCTTGAGGGCTACGAGAACAGAAAGGCAAAAACGCTGTCCGGTGGGGAGAAGCAGCGCGTTGCCATAGCGAGGGCGATAGTCCTTGAGCCGAAGCTCCTCCTGATGGACGAGCCGACCGCTAATCTTGACCCAACGAACTCAGCCATAATAGAGGACATCGTAAGGGAGATCACCAGGGAGAACGGAACGACGATAGTCTTCTCGACCCACAACATGTTCCAGGCAAAGAGGCTCGCCGACAGGGTCGCCCACATGTATGCGGGGAGGATAGTCGAGCTGGGAAAAACGGGGGATATCTTTGAGAACCCGAGGAACGAGCTGACCAAGAGGTTCATAAGAGGGGAGCTGTTCTGATAAGGGTTTTAACCTTTTTAGCGAATCTATATGTGGTGAGGCAGATGCCCGAGGAGGCGCTCATAGTTGTGGACATGCAGAGGGACTTCATGCCCGGCGGCGCTCTGCCGGTTCCAGAGGGGGACAGGATAATCCCAAGGTGCAACGAGTACATCAGGGCCTTTATGGGGCGGGGAGCGTTGATCGTGGCAACGAGGGACTGGCACCCTGAAAACCACATCAGCTTTAGGGAACAGGGTGGCCCATGGCCGAGGCACTGCGTCAGAGGGACTGAAGGGGCGGAGTTCGTGGTGGAGCTTCCGGCCGATGCGGTGATAATCTCCAAGGCGACGGAGCCCGATAGGGAGGCGTACTCCGGCTTTGAGGGCACCGAACTGGCGGAGATCCTTAAAAAACGCGGGGTCAAGAGGGTCTACATCTGCGGCGTTGCAACCGAGTACTGCGTTAAGGCGACCGCCCTCGATGCCGTCAAGCACGGCTTCGAGACCTACCTTCTCCGCGACGCGGTCAAGGGGATAGATGAGGAGGACGAGGAGCGGGCTTTGAGGGAGCTTGAGAGTGCTGGCGTGAGGATTCTTTAGATACGACCTTCCTCCATTCCTTCAGGAGGACGAGGAGAAGGTTGAGGACTATGGGCCCTATTATGAGCCCCTTGACCCCCATGGCCCAGGTTCCCCCTATCATGCCGATGAAGACCAGGGTCTCGTCCAGGTTGGCATCCTTTGCAACCATCATGGGCCTTATCGTGTAGTCCGGCATCGGGGAGACCAGCAGAAAGCCGTAGATGGATATCCCGACCGCGTGTAGATACATGCCCTCCTTGGCAAAGTACACTGCCGCGATGAGCCATATCATCCAGCCCTCAAACAGGGGGACGAAGGAGAAGACGAACGTCAGGAAGCCAGCGACTATCGCAGTGTAGATGTCGGAAACACCGAAGATCAGGAATCCAAGCGTCATCAGGACACCTTTTATTATATTGAGTATCAGCCAGGCCCTTACAAGGGCACCCAGCGTCTTGTTGAGGCTTTTCAGTATCTCCTCCCCCAGGTGGCGGTTTCTCTCGGGGATGGCCAGGCGTATTTCCTCGACTATCTCATGAGAAAAGGCCAGGGCGTAGTAGAATGTGAACAGGAAGACAACGAGCTGGAGAAGGTACATGGGGAGGGAGAATGCATGCTTTGATATGTATTCGGAGAGCCTGGGAATCAGCTGGTTGAAGAAGTTCTGGAGGAAGTCCAGAACCTCCGGGGGCAGCGGCTGCGTCATCAGCCACCTGAAGAAATCGACAACGTTTTGGTAGAAAGAGGCGGCGACCTGAACGGATATCATGAGGAGCTCAAAGGTGACGACACCCCCGAGGCCGAGCATCCCCACCGTAAGAATGAAAGCCGAGTGTGTTCTTCCAATCCTGGGACTCAGTCGCCGGTGGATTGGATGGGCCGCGTAGGCCAGAATCAGGCCGAAGAATATCGGCGTTATCAGCGGGCTGATGGCCTCCCACGTGATGTAGATTATTATGAGCACCGTGGCCGCCCAGACGAGTCTCTCCGCCCTCATAGTCCCTCGACAGGTTTATTAGGTCTCTCCTTATAAACCATGCGTGGTGGGATGGATGGAAGCGGAGCTGATGGAGAAGGTTATGGCCTATATACGCCGTGCAGATTACTATCTGGAGGAAAAGCGGTTTGACATGGCTTACAATGCCTATATGGATGCCCTCTATACCATCGGCGCGTACCTCGTTTATCTTGATACGGGACTCCTCATGCCTGCCGGAGATATGGTAGGAATCCTGAAGAGCAGACACCCCGAAGTTTACGGCATCATATCCCGATACGCGGGGATCTCCAGCCTCGATGAGGGAACGGTGGGCTCTCTGGGAGAAGAGGT
>NZ_WANV01000013.1 GCF_015521605.1 Thermococcus sp. | reverse complement strand
TTCTGAAGGATTTTCTAACGGCCTCCCAGCTGAGCCTGTAGGTGTACTCGTAGCCCATCTCGATTAGCTTCCTGACCTCTTCCTCGCCGGCGCCGCGTTTCGGCTCCTCGGCTACGAAGTAGAAGAGCGGTGCCAGTATGAAGTTGGGAACGGAGGCTATTATGAACGGCGGCCTCCAGCTGGCTATGAGGCCGGCCATTATCATTCCGAAGAGGGTTCCGAAGCCGAAGGCGGTCTGTATGAAGGCGTAGCCCTTTCCGCGCTCCTCGCTCGGGAACATGTCCGCTATCAGGGAGTAGCCTATCGGGATTATCGAGCCGACACCGATGCCGGTGAAGAGCCTCATGAGGAGCAGCTCGTAGTAGTTGCCCACGAAGGCAGTCAGGAAGCAGGGTATCTCACCGATGAGGACGCCGATGACGAGGAGCTTCTTCCTGCCCTTGATGTCGGAGAGGAAGCCCCAGACTATCGTTATCAGCGCGCTCGTTGCGACGAATATCGTCGAGACGAGGCCCATCTGGGTCTCGCTTATCCCGAACTCGGCCATTATCTGCTGGTAGTTGGGGGGTAGAAGGTTCTGGTCGGCCATCAGAAAGGCCGCCATCAGGACGAGAAGGAGTATGGAAAGCCTGTTTCTAAGATTCCTCATTTACACCCCTCCAGGCTTCGTAGATGGCCCTAAACGCGTCGAGCCTCCTCTCGGGCAGGGGCTCCCAGCCCCGGGCGTCACTGTTCTCCGCGAGGAAGGCCCTTTCTCCCGCCACATCCCGTGAGAGGAAGTTCAGCCTCGCGTTGCCCTCGTCCAGCCTCCAGATGTCGAGGCTCTTATCGGGCGCCCAGCTCGAAGTCCTCAGGTAGAGCCTCCTGCCGGAATGGGGGAGCTCGCTCGGCGGCTTCACCTCCCTCCCGAGGGCCTCGAAGACCTTCAGGAAAGAATCGGCGGTTATCAGGTAGTCCGCCAGGGGGCGGTAGCCCAGGAACTCTATGTCGGTGCCGTAGAGGACTATGTCATCGAGGTTCTTAAGCCATTTTGCCCCCTTCCTCGGGTTCATCAGCGGGAACCTGCCGGCGGAGAGCATCACGACGGTGTTCACGTTCACCCAGATCGGGATTCCTGTTATCTCCTTCACGGCCTCGAGCGTAACCTTCCCAGGAAAGACGAGCTTGAGGGAGCGCTTCAGCTCCCTCAATCCAAGGAGGTAGTTAAGATACCTGTTTCCCTCGCCCCGCTGGGCCTTAATCAGGTGGGGATAGAGAGGCTTCACCGGCTTCACCGCCCTGTTGAGGTGGTCGGAGAGAACCAGCGCCTCGCCGTCGATGAATATCTCCTCGTAGCCGTTGTCCCGGAGTATGGCCGGCAGAATCGGGTCGTAGGCTAGCTCCGGCGGGAAGAAGAGCCTCGGGGAGACTCCGAGGAGTTCCTCCTTAACGCTTCTGTCCCTTTGTACCTGGGCCTCCACCCTGTCGAGGCTCAGGAGCGGGAGTATCGCGTGGCTGTAGGCAGTCCCGGTTATCTCGATCAGTCCGGTGGAGACCCCGTCCCTTATCAGGCCGATGACGTCCTCCGGGAGAAGTTCAAGCGTGAAGCCGGTGACGTTGAGGGCGAAGGGGATTTCCCTTTTGAGAAGGGTGGAGATTACGGGCCTGTATGCCTTCTCGATGACCCTTCCTATCTCCGCCTTCGGTATCTCCGCGTACTGGAGGTTGCCGTGGAGGAGGAGAGCGAGCAACTCAGACCCTCCTCACGCTTACCCCGTCGCTCGGGGTGACGAGGTGGTAGTCCGGCTCCCAGTTGAAGTGCCTCACGTATTCGTCAGTGACCCTCATCGCCACGTCCAGGGCCATCTCCTCGGGCACTATGGCCACCGCTGACCCTCCAAAGCCAGCTCCGGTAAGCTTCGCCCCGTAGGCACCGAGCTCTATCGCCCTTCTTACGAAGAAGTCCAGTTCCTCACTTGATACCTCGTAGTTCCTCGCCAGATCCCAGTGCGAGGCCGTCATCAGTTCTCCGAAGGTCCTGACGTCGCCGCTCCGCAGGGCGTCCCTCGCCTCAAGGACGCGCCGGTTCTCCCTCACGATGTAGCCAAAGAAGCGCCTGTAGAGGGCGGGAAGGCTCCTGAGTTCGCTCTCATCGACCTCCTTCGAAGTCCTCTTCCCCAGGAGGCGGAGCGTTTCCTCGGCAACTTTCCTCCTCTCGGCGTAGGCTGATCCCGCGAGTTCCCGCTTAACCCCTGTGTAGAACACGAGAACCCTCACATCCTCGGGAAACCTGATGTACTCGTGCTCCAGCGTGTCGGTATCGAGGAATATGACGTGCCCCCTCTTTCCGTGGACGACCGCGAACTGATCGAGTATCCCGCAGGGCACTCCAACGAACTCGTTCTCAGCCTTTTGAGCTAAGAGGGCCATCTCCACCGGCAGGAGGTTCAGCTCGTAGGCCTCGTTGAGAAAAGCCAGAACAGCCAGCTCAAGGCTCGCCGAGGAGCTTAATCCTGAACCTATTGGAAGGTCTCCGCCGAGGATTCCCTTCATCCCCCCGATGGTGTGCCCTTCCTCCATCAGAACCCAGAATATTCCCCTGACGTAATCCGCCCAGTCACCGGCTTTTCTGATTTCACCGAGGCCGAATTCCCTGACCTCCCTGAAGATCTGTGAGTATACTCTCACCCCCTCGTCCTTTTGGGCGTGCAGGACGGTGTAGAGGTCTATTGCCATCGGCATGACGTAGCCGAGGGCGTAATCCGTATGCTCCCCAATCAGATTGACCCTTCCGGGAGAATCAACGCGGTACATGATTCCACCAGAAAAGAATAAGGGCGGAAATATTTAAGGGTAGCGAGACTCAGGCGTTGCTGTACTGCCTCAGGATGTTGTAAATGTGCTGGGCGGCATCGGTGTAAAGTGTGAACTTCTTGCCCCTCGCGCGGAACTCAAGGTAGTAGCCACCGAGTAGTGCCTTCTTCAGCTCAATCCAGCTTATCTCATTCAACGGGATGTCCTCGTAGACCTCCCCGATTCCTGCGGCCCTCAAAGCGGCCTTGACTGCAACCGTGGCTACATACCCCCTCAGCCTGTACTTCCCTGTGAGCTTCAGTCTCTTGTTCGTTATGACGAGCGTTCCAACACGCTCTTGACTCATCGCGCCCATCTTGAAGCGCACCTCACCGCGGTAGAGCTCCCTCTCGGGTTCGTCAGCCGATACGGAGACCTTCTCAACGGTGGTGGGGACTTCAACGGGCTTGGCCTCGGCGAAGCGCTTTGCCTGCTCCTCTGTGAGCTTCGCTACCGCCCCGGTCTCGGCCTCGTAGGCTTCAACTACCGTTTTGAGCAGGAAGTAGTGGAACTCGAAGAGGTACTTGAAGAACTTAACATCACCTATGACGAACTTATCGCGCTCGTCGAGCATTTCCCTGGCCTCGCTGAGCAGTTCACGCATCTTCTCGACGTCGCCGAGGTAGAGGGCGTCGCATGCGCGGGCGGCGAAAGAGAGGGGTTCTTTGACATTCGGGAGGGTTTCATGGAAAGTTTCCCAATGACCATAACGCCGGATGTAAATACTCTCTTCCCACAATAACCGGCTAAATTCCTTCGAGATGTCATCAAATTTCTGGGGGATCCTCTTCTTCTTTAGCTGTTCTATTGATTCCTTGGCCTTTTTGAAGTGGTCCGAGGCCTCTTCAAAACTCCCCTTCTCCAGTGAGTTAACGGCGTTCTCCAGAATAGGCGCTGTTAAGGCAAAACCCAGCGTTATAGGCCCATCTTTTTTCTTGAGCGTCTCCACTGTACGCTCCAGAACCTTCCTGCACTCCTCTTTATCTATGCCGTTTTGGGTTAGGGCGTCGTTTATCTTCTGCTTGGTTTCGTCCTCGGACACGGAGGGTTTTATTAGGACTGGAGAAATAAACAGGAGTAGAAAAAAGAGGGCAGGAAATGCTAGTAGACCACCATAGAAGATTATCTTAAAAATCACGACAAGAGGGTTATTTTCCTCCAAAATAGAACCAACAGTTATCACTGCGGCACCTAAAAGGGATATGGCCATAGTTACTGAATATCTTTTTTCATCTGCTTCTTCTACCGCTCTCTCTCTCTCTCGAATAAACGGCTCTGCAATCTTAAGGCATTCTTCCGCCTTTTTGAAATAGTTCACTATGCTGAGACCCTTCCCCCGCTCCAGCTCTGCCTTCATCTTCTCAAGAAGAGTGTCGAGGTTGACGTTGGCCTGCAACGGACACCACCCGGCTTAGTACGGCGTGGAAGTACTTAGGGGTTTCGCTTGGGAAAGTGGGAGTTCATTTACCCTTCCAGCTACCCGTGCCTTAGGGCCCTCTCGATGACGGGGTCGGTTATGTGGTAACCGTCACTCCGCTTTTCGAGGTAACCGTATCGGATTAGGTTCCTGAGGGCGGTGTTCAGAGAGCCGTCGTTTATTCTCTTCCCCTCTACCCGCTCGAGGTAGGCCTTTATCGATGACCACGAAAGATAGCCATCCGCCACCGCCATCATTATCGTGAGGTATCGCTTGGAGTACCTTGAGAGCTCGTCTATTATGTCGCTCTTCGCCCTCTGGAACACCTCGTCGATGGCAACGCCGTGACTTCTCCCGCGGTAGCGGAGCCATCCGTACTCCCTCAGCCATCCCACGATGCCGTCGAGAACCTCAACGGCGTCCTCTATTTCGTTCTCCGGAATTTCCAGCCCAACTTCCCTGAATCCTTCTCTGAGGTATTGCAGGCTCTCATTCCTGCTGAAGCGGTCGAGATGGACTATCTCGTGTTCCCTCTTGTAGAGCGGGGAGTACCTGTCGTTAAAGCCGAGGAACTCCTCAAGTATTTGAATCTCCGACCCGGTGAGAATCAGGGTGATGTTCTCGTAGTTATCGTTTAGGGACGCGAAGAGGGCCGTGTAGTCGTAGTTGGAGTAACGGAGGTACTGGGCTTCGTCAAAGACAATCAAAGTCCTCTCCCCGCTCTTTTCGATGTCGTCGAGGATGTCTATTAGGTTGGTCTCGTTATCCTTGAACTCAACTCCTGAACCTGCAATCGTTACGCTCTTAAGCGAGCGGAGAAGCCTCATGACGGGAGCGTAGCTTTTTCTCGCGTCCAGCGATTTTGCTATCTCCTTCTTTATGAGCTCCGGCGGAATGTTCGCATGGATGCTCCAGAGTTTCCTTGCATCTATGTAACCACCCGCCATGTCTATTTCGTTAAGAAGAACTCTAACGAGGGTAGTCTTGCCCACGCGACGAATCCCCGTCAGGACTATAAGCGGTACTCCATCGTCTATAGCCGAGATTATCCTTTCAAACTCGTACTCACGGTCAAACATATCGTTCCTTGAATTCTTTACTCTGCTGAACAACATTGAGAGGTCCCCCCATGTTACATGGGGGGTCTATTATTTAAGGATTGTTATCCCGGGTCGAGCTACGGAATAGCAGAACACTTTGGGATCGTTCCTGATGAAATCACTATGGTTTTGCCTCCCAACCTCCGGCTTCAGAGCACTCAATGGTGAGCTTGGAACAGATCCGTCAAAAGAAAAACTGAAAAATTTTGGAGATGACGAAGTCACCCCATCTGCAGCGCTTCTCCGCGCAGCTCGCCCCTCTCGAAGCGGTACGGGTCGTACCACTCGACCGGAAGATCCGTCCTGCCCTTCGTTACCAGGTCCGCTACCATCTCTGCCACAGCTGGAGCCATCATGAAGCCGTGACCGCTGAAGCCCGCCGCTATGTAGTAGTCGCTCAGCTCCTCTATCTTTCCTATCGCCGGGTTGCTGTCCGGCGTCTTGGCGTAGTAGCCAGCCCATGTTCTGAGTATAAGAAGCTCCCTCAGGGCGGGGATTATCTTGGTGAAGTAGTAGCTGACCTCGCGCATGAACTCGTAGGTCGGGTTGAGGTCGTAGGTCGGGCCGAGCTCGTAGCCGACGCCGCCGACGACGCCGCCGTGGGCCGTCTGGGTGAGGTAAGCGTGACCGTACTTGAAGGATATGACCATCGGCCTGATGGCTCCCTTCCTTATGGGCTGCGTGATGACGGCCTGGTGCTTGTAGGGCTCTATTGGTATCTTCGTCCTTATCCCGGCCATCGCGTTGATGAGCTTGGCCCAGGCGTTGGTGGCGTTGATTACTATTCCGGTCTTTATCGTCCCCCTGCTTGTCTTGAGGCCCCTTATCTCGCCGTTTTCTATGAGGAAGTCCTTGACCTCGGTGTACTCGACCAGCCTGGCCCCGAAGCGCTCGGCGTTGAGGGCGAAGGCGGCGGTGGCGTAGAAGGGGTCTGCCTTTCCGTCCGTTGGATTCCACGACGCCGCGATGACCTCGCTGGTGTCGAGGAGCGGCACTATCTCCTTCGCCTCCTCCGGCGTTATGAGCCTGGTCGGAACCCCAAAGCGGTTCTGTATGGCTATGTTCTCCTTGAACTCCGCGACCTCATCGTCGTCGTAGAGCAGGAAGAGATAGCCGGTCTGCTCGAAGGAGAAGCCGTACTCCTCACTATAGCGATTCCACAGCTCGACGGAGCGCTTCATGACCTGGACGTTGGCCTCGTCGTTGAACTGCTGCCTTATGCCCGTTCCGCAGCGGAAGGTAGAGCCGGAGCCAATGAAACGCTTTTCAATGACTGTAACCTCCTCACCGCGCCTGGCCAGCTCGTGGGCGAGGGTTACTCCAACTATCCCCCCGCCGATGATGACTATCTCGCTCCTCTCGGGGAGCTCTTTACTCGGCATACTCATCCACCCCCTCGGCGGTGACCTTCATCCTGACGTTCTTCAGCGGCGGCCTTGCCACTGGGAGGTCGATGCGGCTCATGTCAGAGCCCGTCCTCTGCGAGACGACCACGGCTCCGTTGAAGAGGCAGAAGCGCCCCTGGCAGAAGCCCATCGCTAGGTGTGTCAGGCGCTTGATTATCTGAAGGTCGGTTATTCCGCTCCTGACCACGTCGTCCACCTTCTTCAGGGAGACGTCGCAGCCGCATATCTGGACGTCTTCAAGGTTGAAGCTCTCAAAATCTATCCTGTGGACGGTTATGGAGTCGGGCTCGTACTCCTTCAGCCTCTCCTCGTAAAGGCATGGACTTGACTCAAATCCAAACTCCCTGAGGATGTACGCCCCGACGAGCCTTCCCTCCAGGTAGTTGGCGTAGTGGGGCTTTATGCTGACGGCGCTCCCTGCGACGTATATGCCGTCCCTTATCCTGTGCTGGGAGTCGAGGACGGGCATGTAGTAGCCGCGTTTGAACTTCAGCTTTCCACCGGCCTGGGTTATCGGGTTGATGTCCGGCCTCCTCCCATCGGACACGATGACGGCATCGACCTCGTAAACGTGCCCGTTCATGTCGATGAGCCTCTCAACTTTCTCCTTCCCTTCAACGCGCTTTGGGTTGGGCACCACCACGTACTCGATTCCCCAGCGCTCCAGCTCCGGAACGATGTCCTCAGGCCTGCTCCCCACCACGGCGACCTTCCTTCCGGGAGCGACGCCCCACACGTTCATGACTTCGAGGGCAAAATCGCGCCTGAAGACACCTGGAAACTCGTTGTTCTCAAAGAGGAGGATGTTGTCAACCGCACCGACGGCCAGAACGACGCGCTTGGCCATCAGCTCGATGAGCTGGTTCTTCCCGGTGACTATCGGCACCAGGAAGTACTCGCCCTTGTCAAAGACACCGAGGGCTATCGTGCCCTTGAAAACCCTGACGTTCTCGTTGAACTTTCCGGTGAGCTCTTTAACGGCCCTCTTCGGGTCGCCGAACCCCTCCTGGGGCAGGCCCTTGAGCCACAGGTCTCCCCCGAGCCAGCCCTTCTCCTCGATTATCGCGGCGGTTAGATGTTCCTGAACCTCAAGCACTGCCCCTATTCCGGCAGGGCCGCCTCCGATGACCGCCACGTCAACTACCAGCCTCTCGACGGGCGTGCCCTCGTCGATCTCAACCGTCTCCTGGAACTCCCCGTAGTTCTGGCGCTCTATCCTCATGCCGTCCTTGACCTTGGTCTTTCTTCCGTTGATGTTCTTGACACCGTTGAGAACCACAGGGACAGGGCCGAAGGTGAAGGCGCCGCGCTTTCTGCCCTCAGTGCTGGTGGTGAGCCAGTAGATGCCGTTGGCCAGGAGAGCAACGGTGAGCTTTTCTCCCTCGTAGGCCTCCAGAGGTTGGCCTTCAAAATAGATTGTAACCCTCCTAGAAGGGTCTTTCTCGGTCAGGTCGAGCGGTCTCATGCTCCCACCTCAAAAACTCTGACGTACGTTCATATGTGAACGGAGATGCTTATAAACGTTAGGTTGGCCAAAAATGGTTTAAAACCATGGGTTGGCCTTTTGGGATGGAACGGCGCAGGAAACAGCGGAGAAAAAAGGGGAGGGGTCAGGCGAGCCCCCTGGTGAGGACGAACTCGGCGACGTTCTCCACCTGGCTCTTGGCTCTGGTCTCAGTGATGCTCTTCCTGCCGGCCCCCTCGATGGGAACCTTCTTGAATATCTCCTCGTGGAGCTTGACCACGTCCTCTGGTGGCTTGGTGAGGAGGCTGACGATTATTATGACCACCAGCGTCACGAAGAAGTTGATGAAGAACACCGGTATGCCGTTGAACCAGCCGCCGATCGTTCCAAAGAAGCCCGGAGCGTCCGGGTTGAACGCCCAGCCGTATATCTTGGCCTCAAGGATTACCTCGCTGATGAGACCGTAGGCCATGCCGATTATTGCTCCCTCCTTGGTTGCCCTCTTCCACCAGAGGCTCAGGGTGAGTATCGGGCCGAAGCCGACGGCCAGACCTCCCCAGGCCGTTGCGACCATCTGGTAGATGACCTTCGGGCCGCTGATGGCAAACCACAGACCGACGAGGGCGACGCCGGCAACGACGAGCCTTGATATGTTCACCATCTGCTTCTTGCCCAGCTCTTTGCCGAGGACCTTGTGGTAGAAGTCCCTGGCTATTGCCGAGGAAGCCACCAGCAGCTGTGAGTCCGCGGTACTCATGACGGCCGAGATTATACCTGCTATGACGAAGCCCGCCAGCCAGCTCGGCATGAGCTCAACCGCCATGGCGGGGATCACCTTCTCAGGATCGCTGACCTGCAGTATCCCAGCCTGATACATGGCAAATCCAAGGAATCCAGCAAAGAACGCACCCCAGAGGACGATTATCGTCCACGTGCCGCTGATGAATATACCCGGCCTCCTGAGCTTCCTCGGATCCTCAACGCTCATGTAACGGGTGACTATGTGGGGCTGGCCGAGATAGCCGACTATCCACGAGGCGTAGCCTATTGCGAAGACCAGTGCTGCTATTCCGGTGGCACCACCAAACGGATGGAGCTTCGCCGGGTCGGCGCTGCCTATTATCTGGGTTGCCCTCTCAAAGCCCCCTATCTCAGAGAGTGCCAGGAACGGGACGATTATCAGGGTCAGCAGCATGAACATTGCCTGAACGACGTCGGTCCAGACGACCGCAAAGAATCCACCCGTGATAACATAGGCCGTCAGTATGATGACGGTGATGAGGATTCCCATGTTGTCGCTTATGCCGAAGCCCTCTGCGAAGGTCTTTCCTCCGGCGGTGAACTGCGCGGCAACATAGGCGGTCATGAATATGACTATTATCAGTGCGCTCAGGATTCTTATCAGCTTGGTGTCGTCTTTGAGCCTTGCCTCCAGGTAGTCCGGGACTGTTATCGCCCTGAATTTACCAGCGTAGATTCTCAGCCTCGGGCCTATGAGGACATAATCGGCGAGGGTACCGAAGAGACAGCCGATGGCCGCCCAGAAGGCACCGAGACCGCTGGAAAAGGCAGCACCCGGATAACCGAGCATCAGCCAGCCGGAGAAGTCGCTGGCCTTGTCCGAGAGGGTGGCCGCTAAAACGTGAACCCTCCTGCCTCCAACGAAGTACTGATCCTCTGTCTTGGTGTATCTGTTGGCCCACCAGCCTATGTAAGCAAGCAGCGCGAGATACACCAGAAAACCGAAAAGTATCCCGCTGTTCATACCTTACCCTCCTCCCTAAGCGTTGTCATAAGGTCTTCGTCGTAGGCCAGAATCTCGTCGTCAACATAGTATTCCTTGCCGGTTATTCTGTCCCAGTAGCCGTACAGTAGCATCGTCAAAATTCCCAAAAGAGTGGGCACCAACAGGGTTGCCCAGGCCGAACCACTCAAGCCCATTTTACTTCACCTCGATACATCGGTGTGAATTAAGGGACATCAGTCCACAATATAGGTGCACTAAAATATAAACATATTGGTTTAACAGTTCCCGGTTAGGAACGGGATGTTGGGATATTGTGACAAATAAATGGTAACAGTTAATAACATATTTGATGAACAATGACAGGGATGGAATATGAGGGTCATGGTCATGAGGCCGATATTCAAACCGGAGGACGTTTCAAATCCAGATTTTGTGCTGTACCCGTACCACATATTCCATTTGAGGCTGTTCTACAGGCGGCTGGGCAGAAGCGACCGGGTTTTTGACTACTTTGCCTATGTAGACCTCTACCGCCTGGGAGCCGAGCGTGGGGACGGCTTTATAGACCTCCAAGAATGGGATGTGGATGAGAAAAAGACCATGGAACCCTTGGTCGACTACGAGGAGGCCAGGATGAAAGCCTTCGAGAGCGCGATAACCTGGGGGAACTCAAGGGTTGTCTCCTGGTGGCTTCCGAGGATAGAGATAGTTCGCGATGCCCGGGCCTACAAGGTGTTCTGGATTTTCGAGAGGGACGGCGAGAAGTTCCTTATGGACAGCCTCGACGGAAGGGAGTTCAGCCTTGAGAACCTCGTCGGGAAGAACGGGAGAAAGTGCAGGGGGCCGTTCTGCCGCTAGCGGGCGTGGATCTCCACTATGTCCCCATCTTCAAGCACGTGGTCGGCCCCAACACGCTGGCCAGGGAACTTGACGCTCTTGCCCCATACGCGGGCGTAGCGGAAGTTCCTGGCGAAGTCCTTGTGTATCCTCTCGGCCAGGTCCATAACCGTCGAGCCCTTCTTCAGCGGCACCGGTGGGTAGGCCGGCTCCTCTCCGGGGCTCTTGGTGAAGACGCGAATGATTCCGGCCAGCTCGTAGAGCTCGTCCTTGAGCTTGTCCAGCTGAATCTTCCTCTTAGCCGAGACTGGGATTATCTTGAACCTGTCTCCGTAGGCCTCAACGAGCTTCTCGTAGTTCTCCTTGCTCCCCGGGGCGTCGCCCTTGTTGGCGATGATTATGGCACGCCTCCAGACGAGGCTCTCATCCAGGGCGTCGGCGAACTCCTCAAGCGTAACCGGCTCCTTGACGGTTATCTCGGCGGAGTGTATCCTCTCCTCTCGGAGCATCTTCATGACTTCGCCTATGTCCCCCTTGATGTTCTCCTGGCCGTTGATCACGATTCCGCCCATGGCGGTTCTCTTGATCTCCACCCTCGGGCGGCGCTTGTTCAGCTTTATCCCTGCCCTTTCAAACTCCTTGAGGAGAATCTCCATCTGCTTTACTGGATCCTGGGAGAGGTCAACCACGATGGCTATCGCGTCCGCGTTCCTTATGACGCTCAGCAGCTGCGGCCCCATGCCCTTTCCAAGGGCTGCGCCCTCGACGAGACCGGGAACCTCAACGAGCTGTATCTGGACGTCTTTATGGTGCATCATGCCCGGAATAGGCTCGACCGTCGTGAACGCGTAGTCCGCGACGTCTATGTCAACGTTGGTGAGGGCCTTCATGAGCGAGCTTTTGCCAACGTTCGGAAGTCCCGCGAGAACTATCTGTGCCGCGCCCTCTTTTCTGACTGCCATCGACGGGCCGCCACCGCCTTTGCGCATCTGCCTCTGCTTCTCCAGCTCCTTCCTCAGCTCGGCGAGCTTCCTCTTTATCTGGAGCCGGAGCTTTTCCGTTCCTTTGTGTTTGGGGACTGTGGCGTACATCTTTTCGAGGGCCCGTATCTTCTCCGGGATAGTCTTGGCGTTCCTGTATTCCTCCTCCGCCGCAAGGTACTCTGCTGTCACGTTGGTTGGCATCGCTGGCCCTCCCAGAAGTTCTGAAGTAAAAGGCGAAAGGCGTTTTATAAAAGTATGGTTCATGGAAATCGGCAAGTTTATAAAACCTTTCGAAAATTTTTTACCGGCGGTGATGCTCATGCGAACCGGTTTGGACGATATAGACAGGAAGATCCTCTCCATACTCCAAAAGAACAGCAGAACGCCCCTGAGGGAGATATCCAAAGAGGTCAATCTCGCCGAATCGACCGTTTACGAGAGGATTAAGAAGCTGAAGGAGCGGGGCATAATAAGAAAGTTCACCGTGATACTCGACCCGGATTCCCTCGGCTTTAAGATCCTGGCGTTCATACTGATAAAGGCCAAGGCCGGGAAGTACTCCTACGTGGCGAGTGAGCTCAAAAAGTACCCGGAGATAGTAGAGATTTTCGAGACCACCGGCGATTACGACATGCTCGTCAAAATAAGAACCAGGGGGAGCGAGGAGCTTAACGAGTTCCTTGACACGATAGGTGAAATCGACGGCGTCGTGGCGACCCACACGATGGTAGTCCTCAAGGTTCATAAAGAAACGACCGAACTCCCCCTCTGACCATTTATGTCCAAAAAGCCTTATAAGTGCCCCTTTTCTATTTCCCTCTAAGCGTTTGGATGGAGGTGTTTGAGATGAAGGTGCTGTTTCTTAGTGCCGACGGTTTTGAAGACCTGGAGCTTATCTACCCCCTCCACAGGATAAAGGAGGAGGGACACGAGGTCTACGTGGCTAGCTTTGAGAGGGGCAAGATAACGGGCAAGCACGGCTACTCCGTCAACGTTGACCTTGCCTTTGAGGAGGTTGACCCGGACGAGTTCGACGCCCTCGTCCTTCCCGGCGGGAAGGCGCCCGAGATAGTCAGGCTCAACGAGAAGGCCATCGAGATAACCAGAAAGATGTTCGAGGCTGGAAAGCCGGTGGCGAGCATCTGCCACGGGCCGCAGATACTCATTTCAGCTGGTGTCCTGAAGGGCAGGAAGGGCACTAGCACCGTAACCATCAGGGACGACGTGAAGAACGCCGGCGCCGAATGGGTGAACGAGGAGGTAGTCGTCGACGGCAACTGGGTCAGCTCAAGACACCCCGGCGACCTCTACGCCTGGATGAGGGAGTTCGTCAAGCTCCTCCGCTGACCTTCAACTTTTCTTTGTGACTCTTGTTGGGCGTAAACTTTATACGGAAACATGATGATATTTTCATTGGTGGAGTGCATGCGCAGGAGGGGAGGATTGTTTGGTGCGCTGCTTGGTGTGACCCTCATAATTCTCATGGTCGGCGCACTGGTGGCGGTTCTGGCCGTCAGGGGAGACATCAGCATAGGTGGGGCAACGCCGAAGAAGACCGCTGGAAAGGTCGTTAAGTTCGGGGAGTTCAACGCCTCCGCGCTGAAGGTCAGAGAGGTGGTCGGTGACGTCTCGATCGTTGGCACCAACGTGAGCAAAATCACTGTTAAGAGCAACCTGCCGATAAACGTCAGCCTTGAGAACGGTGTTCTGACCGTTTACTGTCCGACGAAAAGGGTGGGCATCAGCCACAGAAACGTCTGCAGCGATTACCGGAACGGTACAGTGGTGGTTGAAGTCCCTGAAAAACTGCTTGGACTGAGGGTTGATAACGTCGTTGGGGACGTCCTCGTGGCCGCTGAGTCCACCGGAGTGGACGTTACGGACGTTGTGGGTGAGGTTAGGGGCACTTCCCGGAACGATTACCACCTCTCGGACATCGTGGGCGATGTGTATCTCAACGTCGCGGAAGGTGCGACGATAAGCGACGTCGTCGGGGACGTTAAGATAGCCGTTCCGGAGGGCTTTGGTGCGGCGCTAACGGCCAAGGACATCGTTGGGGACGTAACGAACACCGCCGCTGGAGAGAAGGGCACCGCCATGGTGGTCGTGACTGACGTCGTTGGGGACGTGGAGATAAGGGGGTGAGTTTTTAAAGCCCCTGACCTTTCATTTCCCTGGTGATGCCAATGGCGAAGGAACTCAAGCGCTCCAGAGAGAACAGAATCCTCCTCGGTGTTCTCGGTGGGATAGCCGAGCATCTCAACGTTGACCCCACCCTCGTAAGGCTGATATTCGTGGTTCTCCTGGTGTTCAACCCGGTGGCTATGACGTTGCTCTACTTCCTCGCGGCCCTGGTGATACCCGAGGATGAAACGGACACGGAAGAGCCCCTCTCCGAGAGAATCGACGACCTGATAGACGAGACGGGGGAGAGACTGGGGGAGGTGTTTTCGGGCAACGAAAACTCCAGGGCAATAGCCCTCCTGCTGATACTGCTGGGTGCAATACTGCTGGCCGGGCCGTTCATGCCATTTCTCCTGCCCGCCCTTGATTTCAGGACGTTGCTCGCGGTCGTGTTCCTGGTAATCGGCATAATCCTCCTCACGAGGGGTGATTGAGATGAGAACCCTTGGCTGGATTTTCATTTTCCTTGGCGTTCTTTTGCTCATGAGGGAGTTCCAGCCCTCCTTCCTGGATTGGCTCAGGCCGTACGCGCCGTACATAAAGGACGCCTTCTGGGGGGTCACGCTCATAGCCTTCGGACTCTACGCCCTGACCAGAAGAACCGCCCGCAGGCTTGTGCTGCTCCTGTACCTTCTTTATCTGCTCCTCTACCTGGTGGTGTGAATGGAGCGGTGGAGGATAATCCGTGCCTTCACGCTGGGCCCGCTCCTTGAGGCGGCCGTTCCAAAGCCGGGCAACGTAAGCCGCTTCAGGGACTTCGACGACCTCACCTTCTACCACTTTCTCTTCGCGGAGACCTCGGTGCTGGGCATCTATTACGAGGCTGTGAAGACGGCTGAGCTTTTGAGAAAAGGTGTACTGGAACCCAGGGACGCAGGACTCGGGGAGCTGATAAAGCGCGCCGTTCAGAACTCGCGCGAGAGTCAGGACGCCAACCCGAATTTTGGTGTCATTGCCCTCTCGATTCCCCTCATAATGGGGCTGACAATGGGCCGCAACATGCTCGATGCAAGGAAAAAGGCGAGGCTTCTGATAGAGGAATCGACGGTCAGGGACACGATGGAGTTCTACCGGGCGATAAGGATAGCCAACCCCAAGGGAATTCCAAGCGGGGTCAAGTACGATGTTTACAGCGATGAGTCCTTCAGGGAGCTGTTTCAGGACGGGATTAACCTTGCCAGACTCGCCGAGATCAGCTGCGAGCGTGAGCTTATCTTCTGCGAGTGGATTGGGGAGTACGAGCTGAGCTACAAGACCTTTGGAAGGCTCTACGAGCTGATAAAGGAACTCCCGCTTGAGGACGCGGTTGTGGAGGCATTTCTTGAGCTCCTGGCTGAGAGGGAGGACACGCTCATAATGAGGAAGGCGGGAAGGGGGGAGGCAGAGCTCGTGAGGAAAAAAGCTGGGGAGGTTCTCAACGGAAAGCTCTCCCCAAAGGAGTTCGACGCCTTCATGCGGGAGAAAGGCGATCTAAGAAATCCTGGCAGTCTCGCTGATATAATGGCCGTCTCGCTGAGCCTGCTCGTTTTGAGGGGGCTCAAGATGGAAATCAGAAACGGAAAGGTGTGGGGGGTCATAGGACGACCTTGAGGCGCTTTGCCCCTCCCAGGCCCAGGCCGATGGCCCTGCTGTCTATGACGACGGCATCCCCATCGAGCTCCTCGACCACACGTATCTTGAGCCCCGAGAGCTCGAAAACCTCCTCCTCGTCCCCAAACTCCTCGTTGAGCTGCTCCCTTATGAACTCGTAGGCTTTCTTGCCCACGAGCACGACATCAGGTTCGTAGCCGTCGAGCTTCAGCTCGTTGGCCTTCTCCTCAACCGAGCTGAGAACCCTTATCAGGTCACCGCGCATGGTATCACCAGCCTCAGGTTGTCGCCCACACGTATTAACCTTTTCCTCAGAGCCCAAACGCCCCCTTTATCCCGTTGATTATCATCTGCACCGCCATTGAGGTCAGTATGAGGCCCATCATCCTCGTCATCACCTTGATGCCGACCCGTCCCAGTCTCGCCTTTATCCCGTTGGCGGAGCACAGGACGAGCCAGACCGTCACCGCTATCGCCACGATGCTGGCTATGACAGTGGCCTTTGCCGGGATGGAGGGACTTTTGGCCATGTATATCATCACAGTGGTTATGGCTCCGGGGCCCGAGATAAGGGGAATCGCCAGCGGAATCACGGCGACCTCCTCCAGAGTCACGACCTCCTCGCTGAACTCCTCGGTTTCCTCCCTGCTTATCTTAACCGTTGAGAGCTTTCCAGAGAGCATCTCCATCGCCATCTTGAAAAGGAGTATCCCGCCCGCTATCGCAAAGGCGTCTGTGCTCGACCCGAAGAACCGGAATATCCACTGGCCGATGAGTGCAAATGTTATCAGGGTCAGGGCAACTGTGATGGCGGTCTTGGTGGCTATCTCGTGCCTTTCGCCCCTTGAGAGGTCGTGGGTAACCCCCAGGAAAACCGGAACCGCACCGACCGGGTTGGTTATTGCGAACAGCCCTCCGTAGAGTATCACGAAGTACTTGACCAGCTCTATCACGTCATCACCCGAAGGCGGGAAGAAGAGGGGGTTAAAAACCTAACCTCTGACTATCTCGAAGGAGTATGTGACCTCCGCACCGCTGAGCTTCACGTGCGCGCTGGCCGAGCAGTACTTGTCCTGGCTCAGCTCTATGGCGCGTCTGGCCTTCTCCTCACTCACGTTGCCGTAGATTTTGTAGTGAAGGTGGACTTTCCTGTATATGCGGGGATGTTCCTCGCGTCTCTCACCGCTTATCTCCACCTCCAGCCCTTCAATCGGCTCGCGCATCTTCTGGAGTATAATGACGACGTCGTAGGCGGTGCATCCGGCGACGCTCAGGAGAAGGAGCTTCATGGGGCTTATGCCGCCGTCCCCGAGAATTATCGAGCACTGGTCCGTATCCATCTTCCCGATGAACTGCGTGTTCTCGACCCACTTGACGCGTCCCCTGATCTCATCTGTCATGTTTTTCACCCGTTAGTGTAAACGCAATTCCTTTTAAGGCCTTTTCGTAGGCAAAAACATGTACATCCGTCCCTTCGACCCCTGGAAGGCGAAGCTCTGCACCTGCCCCTTCAAGTACACGCTGAACATCTACACCGGCTGCGACCATGCCTGCGTTTACTGCTACATAACGGCATACATCCCCAACGCCTTCAGGGTGAGGACCAAGGAAGGCCTCCTGCCGAAGCTGGAGCGGGAGCTGAGAAAGTTCGACAGGAGGTATATCGTAGCCCTCTCCTACTCCTCTGACCCCTACCCAACGGTCGAGCGTGAACTGGGCATAACCCGGAGCGTCCTTAAGCTCTTCAAACGCCACGACGTCCGCTGTCTGCTCCTCACGAAGTCGGACATATTCGTGCGTGACCTGGACGTTCTAAGCGAGCTGAAGTGCGCCGTTGGGATAACCGTGACCACAGTGGATGAACGGAAGGCGAAGTTGCTGGAGCCAAACGCCCCGTCGCCGGGGGCGAGGATTAAGGCCCTGAAACAGGCCAAGGAAGAGGGCATCCCCGTCTACGCTCGCATTGACCCGATAATACCGTTCTACACCTGGGAAGACTTCGATGAGACGCTCGAAGCTCTGGATTTCGTTGACCACATAACCGTTTCAACCCTCAAGCTCAGGCCTGACTCAAAGAGGAGAATGTTTGCCAAGTTCCCGGAGCTAATGGAGAAGCTGTGGCCGCTCTATGAGCGGGGTGAGAGGATAGGGGGCTACCACTACCTCCCGAGGGAGGTGAGGTTCGGAATCCTCCGCGAGGCAGAGGGAAAGATACTGGAAAGGGGCATCACGTTTGGCTCGTGCCGGGAGGGCTACCGGTCGTATCCGAGCTGTGATGGCTCTCATCTTGTTCCCTTGTGAGCTCCTCCCTGAGTTCGGCCTCTATCTCGGTCTTTTCCAGCTCCATCTTTTTGATGCGGTACTCGGCGGCGGCGCGCACGAACGCTTCAAAGACCCTCCTCATCTCCGGCAGGTATTCTGGCTGCCACTGGAGGCCGAGTATGAACCCTTCAACCCCCTCGATGGCCTCGATAAGCCCGTCCACGGCATAGGCAACGGGTTTTATTCCTTCTCCGACCCTCTTCGTTGCCTGGTGGTGGAAGCTGTTGACCTTCAGGTACACCTCGTTTGTGCCCTCGATGCTCAGCTGATCCTTGAGTATCTCATAAAGCTTTGAGCTGGTCTTTATCCTGATGCCGTGAACCCTCTGACTTGGCCCCACAAGGTTTATGTCCCAGTCGTGCTTTATTGCCTTGGGGATGTCGTTTAGGTCCTGATAGAGCGTTCCACCGAGGGCAACGTTTATCACGTGCATCCCGCGTGAGATTCCCAATATAGGAACTCCCTTCTCGACAGCCTTCTTGACGAGGCATATCTCAAACTCGTCCCTCTCCACATCGACGTATTTTATGGCGCTTGAGGGGTCTTCCCCGTAGAAGTAGGGATGAACGTCGGGCCCCTCTATGAGGAGTATCCCGTCCACGTGCTCAAGAACCTCGTCGGGCGAGCAGTTGATGTTAAAAACCGCCGGAACGCCTCCAGCTTCGGCTATCCTCTCAATATGCCGCCTGTCCAGAAAAAGCCTGTTCTTGGAGGGATCGGTCTGTCCGATTATACCAATCAGTGGCTTCATAAGCATCACCACTAGGGTGTGTGTTCGTACCAGAATAAAAAGCTTTGCGAGAAGAAAAAGAAGAGGCGTCAGCCCTTGAGGGCCTTCATTTCTTCCTCTATGACCTCTGCGAGCCTCTTAACACCGTCACGTATCTTGTCCTCTGGCACGTAGGTGAAGTTGAGGCGCATCGTGTTCTTCACGTCGCGGTGAGCAAAGAACGCCTCACCGGGGACGTAGGCGACCCCCTTTCTTATGGCCTTCTCCGCCATGAGCTTGGTGTCTATGCCCTCCGGCAGGGTAACCCAGATGAACATTCCTCCGTCGGGCTTCGTCCACTTGACTCCCTCTGGCATATACTCTTCCAGGGCCTCAAGCATCGCGTCCCTTCTCGGCCTGTAGAACTCTATGACCTTTGGAATGTGCCTGTCCAGGTGGCCGTCGGCGACGTACTTCCAGGCGATAACCTGCCCGAAGGGGTTCGCACAGAGGTCAACGGCCTGCTTGGCTATCTCTATCTTCCTGATGAAGTGCGGGTGAGCGGCTATCCATCCCAGCCTGAATCCAGGGGCAAATATCTTTGAGAATGTTCCGAGGTACAGAACCCTTCCCTCGTCGTCGAAGTGCTTGATCGGCGGTATTGGCTCGCCGGAGTAGCGGAGCTCGCTGTACGGGCTGTCCTCGACGATGAGGAAGTCGTACTCCCTGGCGAGTTCTATAAGCCTCTTCCTTCTTTCGAGGCTCATCGTGACTCCCGCTGGATTCTGGAATGTGGAGACGGTGTAGACGAACTTGACCTTCTTTCCTTCGGCGCTGAGCTTCCTGAGCTTCTCTTCGAGTATGTCAACGATCATACCATCGTCGTCCATCGGTATGCTGAGGAACTCCGGGTCGTAGTACTTGAAGGCGTTGAGAGCCGCGAGGTAGGTGGGTCCCTCAACGACGACTATGTCACCGGGGTTTATGAAGACCCTGCCGATGAGGTCGAGGGCCTGCTGTGAACCTGCTACCATCATTATCTCGACCTTGCTGGTCGGGATGCCGTAGCGCTTCTCCATCCAGTCCGCCAGCGCGAGGCGGAGCGGGGTGAATCCTTTGGTGGTTCCGTACTGGAGGGCCTTATCCGCGTGGTGGGTTATAACCTCCGCGGTTATCTCCTTGATGATCTCGACGGGAAACGTCTCGGGAGCGGGAAGGCCCCCAGCGAGGGATATGACGTTGCCTGCCTCGACGAGCTTGAGAAGCTCCCTAATCTCCGAGGCCTTCATACCCTGAGCTTTGTCCGAGAAGTACGCCTCAAAATCCAGTGACCCTGAACTCAGCTTGCGCATAAGTTTCTCCTCCACTTCCGTTCCCCCCATTTAATGCACACTTTTGAGCACGTCACCAAGTCTATACACGTAAAGGTAGCGGCGATTGGTTATAAATCTTTCTGCAATGGTCGTTAGTGCCATTTACATTTGTAAAGTATGGCCGGGGCGTATTTTTAGAAACATCAACGAACCTAACCGTGCATGGATGAACACGAAAAGCTCTATAAACCCTCCCACCATAATCTGGGTTTACCGGAGAGGGGTGATGGAGATGGCGGTAGTGAAGGAAGTGCTTGAGATAGCCGAGGAGATAAAGAACATGGAGATCAGGGGGGCAGGCAAAATCGCCCGCTCGGCGGCGTACGCCCTCCAGCTCCAGGCCGAGAAGAGCAGGGCAACGAACGTGGACGATTTCTGGAACGAGATGAAGCAGGCGGCGAAGATACTCTACGAGACCCGGCCAACTGCAGTTTCCCTTCCAAACGCGCTCCGCTACGTCATGCACCGCGGTAAAGTGGCGTACGCCGGAGGCGCCGACCTCGACCAGCTGAAGTTCATAGTCATAAACGCCGCGAAGGAGTTCATCCACAACTCCGAGAAGGCCATAGAGAGGATAGGCGAGATGGGGGCGAAGAGAATAGAGGACGGCGACGTCATAATGACGCACTGCCACAGCAAGGCCGCTATAAGCGTCATGAAGACCGCCTGGGAGCAGGGGAAGGACATTAAGGTCATAGTCACGGAGACAAGGCCCAAGTGGCAGGGCAAGCTCACCGCGAAGGAGCTGGCCAGCTACGGCATCCCGGTCATCTACGTCGTCGACAGCGCCGCGAGGCACTACATGAAGATGACGGACAAGGTGGTCATGGGTGCGGACAGCATCACCGTCAACGGTGCGGTCATAAACAAGATTGGGACGGCCTTAATAGCACTCACCGCAAAGGAGCACAGGATCTGGACCATGATCGCTGCCGAGACCTACAAGTTCCACCCCGAGACGATGCTCGGCCAGCTGGTCGAGATAGAGATGCGCGACCCCTACGAGGTCATCCCCAAGGAAGAGCTTGAAACCTGGCCGAAGAACATAGAGGTCTGGAACCCGGCGTTCGACGTTACTCCCCCGGAGTACATCGACGTCATCATAACCGAGCGCGGAATAATCCCGCCGAGCGCCGCTATTGACATCCTCAAGGAGGAGTTCGGCTGGGCCCTCAAGTACACCGAGCCCTGGGAGGACTGAGGACTTTTTTTCTTTTCTCTCACGCTGTTCTACCGGTAGGGCTTAAAAGGGGTATGCCTTTTATACTTCGGAGACAAAAACTGAGAAGGTGATGATGATGAAAGCGTACCTTGCCGAGAACGTCAGGGGCATATACGCCTTTGACGAGAGCGGTAATCTCATTGATCAGAGGGTCTTCTCAGGAAGGCCGGAAGCGAGCCTCGACAGGCTTTTGAAGGGTGAGCCAAGCGACGAGCTGATATCTTTCCTTGACGAACTCCGGGAGAGGGGCTACGATGAGTTCGTTCTGGAGGACTCCGAGCTGAGCCGGAACTTGAAGGAGCTCGGCTACAACACCTCCGCCGAGTTCCCGAACGTCGCCGGGGAAAAGCTCCGCTCCAGCCCGGAAGAGTTCCTTGGCGAGGGCTGGTTCGAGGAATACTACTCAGTGGGCGTCGCTCTAACGAGGCTCCGCATACAGGAGCAGAGCGGGGCAAGGGACAAGATGATAATCCAGGCCATCGAGTCCCTCGACGATATCGACAAGGTGATCAACCTCCTCGTTTCACGCCTCAGGGAGTGGTACAGCCTGCACTTCCCGGAGCTGGACGAAATCCTCCCCAAGCACCAGCAGTACGTTGCCTTCGTCAAGGCAGTCGGCCCGAGGGAGAACGTCAGTGAGGAGAAGCTCAAGAGCCTTGGCCTCCCCGAGGGCAAGATCGAGAAGATTATAAAGGCCGCGGAGACCTCGATGGGCGCTCCCCTCGGAAAGTTCGATGCCGACATAATCATGAAGCTGGCCAGCGAGATAAGTGACCTCTACAAGCTCAGGGAGCAGATTGAGGACTACCTTGAGATGGCCATGGACGAGGTTGCCCCGAACCTGAAAGCTTTAGTCGGTGCGAAGCTCGGCGCCAGGCTGCTCAGCCTCGCTGGAGGCCTCAAGGAGCTCGCCATGATGCCGGCCTCGACCATACAGGTTCTCGGTGCCGAGAAGGCGCTCTTCAGGCACCTGAGGAGCGGTGCAAAGCCTCCGAAGCATGGCGTCATCTTCCAGTATCCGGCAATAAACCGCTCGCCGTGGTGGCAGAGGGGTAAGATAGCGAGGGCCTTGGCCGGAAAGCTCGCCATAGCTGCCAGAGTTGACTACTTCTCAGGTGAATACATAGCCGAGGAGCTGAAGCAGGAGATAGAGCAGCGCATCCAGGAGATAAAGCAGAAGTACCCGAACCCGCCCAAGAGGAAGGCCAAGCCTGAAAAGAAGAAAAAGAAGAAGTTCAAGGGCAAGGAGAAGAGGGGCAAGGGCTTCGGTGGAAAGAAGAAGGAAAAGGCAGGAAAGGGCAAGAAGGGCGAGAAAGGTGGAAAGAAAAAGAAGAAGGGCAAGAGGTGAGGTAGATGAGGATTAAGAGGCACAAGTTTCCGGGCGTTTACGTCTTCGTTGATGAGGACGGTAGCGAGAAGATAGCCACCAGGAACCTCGTTCCGGGCCAGAAGGTCTACGGCGAGAGGCTGATCAAGTCCGAGGGCGAGGAGTACAGGGTCTGGAACCCGAGGCGCTCGAAGCTCGCCGCGGCAATACTCAACGGCCTCAAGAACTTCCCGATAAAGCCAGGCTCAAAGGTTCTCTACCTCGGAGTCGCGAGCGGAACGACCGCCAGCCATGTCAGCGACATAGTGGGCTGGGAAGGAAAGGTCTTCGGCGTGGAGTTCTCACCACGCGTCCTGAGGGAGCTCGTCCCACTGGTTGATGAGCGCAGGAACATCGTGCCGATACTCGGCGACGCCACCAAGCCCGAGGGCTACCGCGCGCTCGTGCCGAAGGTCGACGTCATCTTCGAGGACGTTGCCCAGCCGACCCAGGCGAAGATACTCATAGACAACGCCAGGGTTTACCTCAAGAGCGGCGGCTACGGCATGATAAGCGTTAAGAGCAGGAGCATCGACGTCACGAAGGAGCCGGAGCAGGTCTTCAAGGAGGTCGAGAAGGAGCTCTCCGAGTACTTCGAGGTCGTCGAGAGGCTTTCGCTTGAGCCCTACGAGAAGGACCACGCGCTGTTCGTCGTCAGGAAACCGTGAGGTTTCTTCCTTTTTTATCGTTTATCGTCGAAAAAACCTTTTACTTTCACCGAAAGGCTTTTATAACTCGCTCATGAACCTTAGCCGAAGTTACGTTCAGCTTTTGTAGGTGATGCACCATGAAAAAGCTCCTGAAGCCAAGGCGCGAAGTCGGCATTGTCGGCTACGGTGCCTACGTCCCGATGTATAGAATCAAGGCGGAAGAGATAGGAAGGGTCTGGGGAGTTTCCAGCTTTCCGATACAGGAGAAGGCCGTTCCCGGTCTCGATGAGGATGCGCTCACGATAGGAATCGAAGCCGCGAGAAACGCCCTTAAGAGGGCAGGGATAGACCCGAGGCTTATCCGCGCCGTCTGGTTCGGAAGTGAGAGCAAGCCCTACGCGGTCAAGCCGACCGGTACCGTCATAGCGGAGGCAATAGGCGCGACCCCGGATGTAAGCACGGCCGACTTTGAGTTCGCCTGTAAGGCCGGAACCGAGGCGCTTCAGACCGCAATAGGCTTTGTCGGCTCGGAGATGGCCGACTACGCGATGGCCATTGGGGCGGATACGGCACAGGGAAGGCCCGGCGACCACCTTGAGTTCACCGCGGGAGCGGGTGGAGCCGCCTTCATAGTCGGCCCCAAGAGTTCCGAAACGGTTGCTTACTTCGAGGGCAGCTACTCCTACGTTACCGATACGCCGGACTTCTGGAGGCGCCAGCACGAGCATTACCCGAGGCACGGAAACAGGTTCACCGGCGAGCCGGCCTACTTCCACCACATAGTCAACGCCGCCAAGACCCTCATGGAGGAGCTCGGTCTGACCGTCAACGACTTCGACTACGCCGTCTTCCACCAGCCGAACGTCAAGTTCCCGCTCACCGTTGCCAAAATCCTCGGCATTCCGAAAGAGAAGGTTCTCCCCGGTCTGCTCACCGGGATCATAGGGAACACCTACAGCGGTGCAACGATGGTCGGTGTCTCTGCCGTTCTCGACATAGCCAAGCCCGGCGACAGGATCCTGTGGGTTTCCTTCGGTTCCGGGGCCGGAAGCGACGCCTTCAGCGTTGTTGTTCAGGACGCCATCGAGGAGAAGAGGGATCTGGCACCTACGACCATGGACTACGTGAACAGGAAGAAGTACATCGACTACGCCCTCTACGCGAAGGCGAGGAGAAAGTTCATCATGTGAGGTGGTTGAGATGAGGAAGGCAGTCATAATCGGTGCCGGTATGACCCCGGTTGGTGAGCACTGGAAGCTCGGATTGAGGGATTTGGCCGTTGAGGCGCTCCTCAACGCCATGGACGACGCTGGAATCGACAGGGTGGATTCGCTCTACGTCGGAAACATGATTTCCGGGCCCTTCGTTGAGCAGGAGAACCTCGGTGCGCTCATAGCCGACTGGGCAGGACTTGGGAACATTCCGGCCGTTAAAATCGAGGCCGCCTGTGCCAGCGGCGGTGCCGCCGTCCAGGAGGGAGTCAAGGCAGTCCTCAGCGGGCTAGAGGATGTAGTTGCCGTGGTCGGCGTCGAAAAAATGACCGATGCCTGGCCGAGCGACGCCACCAGATACCTCGCCTACGCGGCAGACGCTGAGTGGGAGCTCTTCCACGGGGCGAGCTTTGTCGCTCTCAACGCACTCGTCATGCGCTACTACATGAAGACCTACGGCTACACCGAAGAGGACCTTGCCCTCTTTGCGGTTAACGCTCACGCCAACGGCGCCAAGAACCCCTACGCCATGTTCAAACGTCCGATTAAGGTTGAGACAGTCCTCAAGAGCCCCTACGTTGCCGACCCGCTCAAGCTCTTCGACGCCTCGCCGGTCTGCGATGGTGCGGCATCGGTTATAATTACCACACCGGAGAAGGCCAAGGAGCTTGGCGTTCCGAAGGAGAAGTGGGTCGAAGTAGCTGGAATGGGGCGCGCCATAGACACCATAAGCCTCGCCAGCAGGGAGGACTTACTCACCCTCAAGGCCGCCAAGGTGGCCGCTGAAAGGGCCTACAAGATGGCGGGCGTCGAGCCGAATGACATTGACTTCTTTGAGGTTCACGACGCCTTTACCGTGATGGCTGCCCTCAGCCTCGAAGCCCTCGGTGCCGCGAAGAAGGGAGAGGGAGCGAAGCTGGCCAAGGAGGGACAGATAGCCATTGACGCCGACTATCCGATACAGACCATGGGCGGGCTCAAGGCAAGGGGACACCCCGTCGGTGCCACCGGCGTTTACCAGACGGTTGAAGCGGTGCTCCAGCTCCGCGGCGAGGCGCCGAGCCAGGTGCCCGATGCGGAAGTCGGCCTGACCCAGAACATAGGTGGAACCGGTTCGAACATAACGGTCAACGTCTTTAGGAGGGTCTGAAATGGCGCGCCCGATGCAGGTTTCCCGCTACTGGAGGCACTTCCGTGAGAAGTACAGGCTCATAGGTGGAAAGTGCGAGAACGGCCACGTTCACTTCCCGAAGAGGTCGATTTGCCCGGTCTGCGGCTCAAGAAACGTCGAGGAAATCAAACTGAGCGGAAAGGGCAGGGTCATCAGCTGGACGATAGTCAGGAACCCGCCGAGCGGCTTTGAGTACTACAAGCCCTTCCCCCTGGCACTGATAGAGCTTGAGGAGGGCCCCGTGGTTCTCGCCCAGCTGACCGACGTTGATCCCGAGGAAATAGACTTCGGCATGGAGGTAGAGGTCGTCACCAAGAAGATAAGGGAGTTCGAGGAGGACGGAATAATCCTCTACGGCTACAAGTTCAGGCCGCCTGTGAAGTGAAGGCCTTTTTCCGCTTCCTTTTTACATCCAACGCGGCTCATGCCTTCTCAATCTTCAGCCTGTCCCCGTTCTCGAACTCCACCTCCAGTTTTCCGCGCTCGGCGTTGACCTTCACCCCATCGACGACGGCCTCTACCTTCCCGTCCCTGGCCTCCACTCCGAGCATCTCCGCTATCTCGCCAACGCTCTTCAGGGAGCCGTTTATGGTGGTTTCAATCCTGTCTCCCCCGCTCTCTACAACGACCTTCAGCCTGCCTTTACCTTCGCGTATGAAACTTTCCTCCTTCAATTTCCCCATCTTCTCGGGATCGGACGGTCTTATGTACGACATCAAACCACCTGCTTCCCTTTTTCACGGGGTGCACCGTCCTTCCGCAGGTCTTTGACCATGCGCACCCATATCCCGCTCTGACCAACGCGTTTGAACCCGTAGTCCTCGTAGAACCTGATGGCCTTCTCGTTCTTCTCCCCGACCCACAGCTCTATTCTGTCGTTGTGCTCTCCCAGGTACTCAAGGCACTTTTCCATGAGCCTGTGGCCTATCCCGTGCCCCTGGAACCGTTTGTCAACCACGAACTCGTGGATCGCCCCGACGGTTCTTCCCTCGTATTTGCTGTACCAGTCGCTGTCGCAGACTATAAAGCCCGCTATCTCATCGCCGACCTTTGCGACGAAAAAGCCGTCCTTTGCCTTGCCCCAGCACCATCGAAGGTAGCGCTTCGCGTAGCTCTCTCCCTCACCGCCGTATTCGCGCATGCCCTCGTATCCCCTCATGTATATCTCAATGAGCCTCTCCAGCGTTTCCTGGTCGAGCCTTTGGAGCCTCTCTATCCTTACCCCGCTCATCAATATAAGCTCATCGAGGGGTTTAAAAAGCCTGACTTCGAGCCTTAAGTGGAGCAAGAAGGTGGTTGAGATGGGGAAAGCCAAGCCTAGATACTGCGAGATATGTGGGGCCCCAATAAGGG
>NZ_WANV01000012.1 GCF_015521605.1 Thermococcus sp. | reverse complement strand
TGAGGGCAACGGCCCCATACGCGATATACTCAAGCGTTGCGCTCTACGAGGAGCCGAAAAGCATGGGTGGCTGGCTCGGGGCGGAGCTGGTCTTCGACATAGACGCGAAGGACCTGCCCCTGAGGAGATGCTCGCACATCCATGAGCACGGGCAGGTGTGTCCGATATGCCTGGAGGACGCAAAGGAGCTAGCAAGGGATACCCTTGTAGTCCTGAAGGAAGATTTCGGATTTGAGAACGTTCACGTCGTTTATTCCGGGAGAGGCTACCATATAAGAGTTCTCGATGACTGGGCACTTGCCCTCGATGGAAAGGCCAGGGAGAGGATACTGGCGTATGTAAGTGCTGCGGAAGAGCTTGATTACAAGAAGGACGTTCAAAGCAATAAAATAATGTTGTCCTCTGGGTATTACCGGGTGTTCAGAGCTAGATTCGGATATTTCCTGAAAAGGGTATCCGAGAATCACTTAAGGAATTTTGGGTTAAGTGAGAGGCAGATAAAAGATGTGCTCGAAAATAGGGACAAGATATACAACGACTTTGTTCTAAATGCAAAATCTCCCAATATTGCATTTCCATCCTCCCTCAGAAGACCTCCAAAAAAAGGAATACACAAAAGCGGATTGATGATTCTTCTGAACTCATCAAGCACCTTCTCAAAGGCCTACTTCGACGGCCGCGTTACGGTCGATGTCAAAAGGATCCTCCGCCTGCCCTCAAGCCTGCATTCCAAGGTGGGTCTCGTGGCGACGTACATCGGCTCGGATGAAAGGAAGCTCGAAAGGTTCAACCCATTCAGGGACGCGGTACCTGGGTTCAGGAAGGAAGAGGTCAGGGAAGCCTACGAGGAATGGCTGGAAGAGCACGGGGATGAGATGTGAACGGAAGACTGAAAATCACTGTTTCAATGCTTATCTGGGGAAGTGTTGGAATATTCGCCCGCTTCTCAAACCTGTCGGGGTTAGGGGTTGCGTTCTTCAGGGTGTCACTCGGGGCCATCCTGCTGTTGCCCATCCTGACGGGCAGCAGGGGATGGGTCTCAACGCTTCCTTCACTTGTGAAGGCCAAATGGAAGCCCCTGCTCGCCCTGGGAGTCGCCCTGGCCTTAAACTGGGTATTCCTCTTCACCGCCTTCAACTACACCACCATAGCAAACGCGGTCCTCGTCTATTATATGGCCCCGATAATAGCGACCCTAATCTCGTGGAGATTCCTCGGGGAGAGGCTGACCCTGAAAAGGTGGCTCCTGATAGGAATGGCATTTGCCGGGCTCATCCTGATAATGAGCGGGCAGAAGGTCGACCTAGGGAACAGGGACTTTGTTGGAATCCTGCTGGCAGCGATAGCGGCTTTTTTCTATTCGCTGATTCCAAACCTGGGACGATTTCTGCGCGACGTGGATGGAAAAACCCTCACATTCCTCCAGCTTGCCATAGCATCAGTCGTATTAGCACCGTTCATTGCCGCATCGGGCGTTGGAGAGCCCGTCTGGTGGGCGGTTCTGGTTCTTGTGGCCGTGCACACCGTACTGGCACTCTTCCTGTACATGGATGGGCTGAAGGAAGTTGAGGTCAACGAGGCGGCCCTTCTGAGCTACCTTGACCCCATGAGCGCGGTGGTCTACGCGTTCCTGATATTCGGAGAAGTTCCGGGAATCAGAACGGCACTCGGAGGAGCGCTGATACTTCTGGCATCCCTGCTGGATGTTAAGGTGAGGGGGTCGTAGCCCGCCTTCTGTCTCAAGGGGACATTCGACTGAGCGGCCTACCACGGGGCTCCCACCGGGAACTCATCGCCCCTCCCTCGGCCTTGCACCCCGCGGGACGGCCGTTTCACCGCATCCCCCGGGATTGTCCGCGGGTTAACTCGGTGCCCGTCGCCGGGCCCTTCGCACGCGTCATCCACATCTCCCGGGGGCCGTGTCGTTTCTGCGCCGTTGCCCTCCCTCTCGGGAGGTGCCTTGCGGCACCGCGGCCCCGGTGCGGTGGGCGGAACTTCCTCGGGAGTGCCCCGAGAGCCCCCGACCCCCTCACCTGAAGGGAGTAGAGAAAAGATGGATAAAAAAGTTTGGTATTCACTTCTTCGGGAGTTCCTTGTTCTCCCGGAATTTGGGCTCCTTCGGCCTCTTGAATCTACCAAGGGGCGAGCGCCTCTTGGGTTTGGGACGGGTGCGTTTCCTGGATTTTCCGCCCTCACGGGTGTAGTAGAACGCCCCGGCAACCAGCAGGAGGAACACCACTACAAGAACGCCAAGCCAGAGCCCGGCTGACGTTCCGGCGGGGGTCGTTGTCGTGGTGTTCGACGCAGTTGTGGTGGTTGGTGTGGTCGTCGTTGGTGGGGCGGGAGGCTCCAGATACAGCTCACCTCTGGAAACGCTGGTTTCGCCCATCGCGCTGAGGGTAAATTCATACCCGACGATCTGTTTCATCGGGAGCTTGAACCTCAGGGAGACCTCGTTGACTCCGGGCCTTATCGTGCTCCCCAAAGAGTCCTTGTAAAGAACACTCCCATTGGCCACTATTCTGTAAGAAAGCTGCCCCTCCAAGGGTTCATAGTTCGGGTTGTCAATGACTATTCTGAAGACGACCTCATCAGTGGTGACCCTCTCGTAAGTCACGTTTTTTATGAAGGGTGGTGCAAGAACCTTGTACGAGACGTTGCTCTCCCCTATAATCCTCCCATCAAATGTCAGCTCTATGAGGGACGTCAGCTCTCCGGATACGTTGGTTGGAAGGTTCACCTCAAGGACGTTTGTACCGCCCTTGATCACTGTGGGCTCAACGGTTCTTGCGACCAAAGTCCCGTTCCTGTACGTTTCCACGGTGAGATTCAGGTTAACGTTCCTCTCCGAAAGGAGGGTTAGATAGGCTCTGTTTTCTTCCCCGAGCTTTACCGTCTCCGACTGAAGGGAAGCCCCCACAAGATTAACCCCAAACTTGACGGGGATTTCCCTGGAGTATCTGTACGTCCCGC
>NZ_WANV01000011.1 GCF_015521605.1 Thermococcus sp. | reverse complement strand
GCAGGTTTGCAAGTGCCCTCTATGGAACCAAGATCATAGACGGAAGCCTAAGCGACTGGACTGCCTCGGATTTGATAGCGGTAGGACAAGACAACGGGCAGGCCGGAGCTAATCTTGACAGGCTTTACGTCTCGTGGGACGATCAGTACCTTTATATCGCGATAAAGACCAACAACACCGGAAGCTGGGACGTTGCCTACGGAATAGGAATAGACGTTGACCCCGGAACAGGAAACGGATACACCGGTCCGAGCGACTCCTGGGGCAGGCAGATAAACTTCAGCAGCGGTTTTGCGGTTGATTATGAGATTTACTTCTGGTGGGGCTGGAACAGCGGGATGGGTACGGACAACTTCAACACCTGGACCGGAAGCGGCTGGAATTACAACAGTATAAATGGTGTTGGGGGGAGCTTTGCCTACACGGGGGACACCTCTACCGGCCTCCAGACCATTGAGATAAAGATCCCCTGGTCTGCCCTTGGAGGGAAGCCCAACAAGATAGCGATAATGGCTTGGGTCACCGGAAGCGGTGGTTCGGCCGTTGACAGCCTCCCCGTGGATCCGGCCATAGACTACACCAACATTGGAAGCGAGTGGGGAGACACCGATGTATTCACCAACCTCGCCGAGATATACGTCGGTACGAAGACCATCGACGGCGACCTGAGCGACTGGAGCGATGCAGACCTCATAGTGATCGGAATGGACAACGGGCAGGCTGGAGCGAACCTTGAGAGGCTCTATGTCTCGTGGGACGATCAGTACCTTTATATCGCGATAAAGACCAACAACACCGGAAGCTGGGACGTTGCCTATGGAATTGGTATTGATATTGATCCAGGAACGGGCAACGGATACACCAGCGGTGGAGACTCGTGGGGAAGGAGTGTTGAGTTCTCCAATGGTTTTGCGGTTGATTATGAGATTTACTTCTGGTGGGGATGGAATACCGGAATGGGCACGGACAACTTCAACACATGGACAGGAGGCAGCTGGACATATAACAGCATAAGCGGTGTCGGAGGAAGCTTCGCTTACACGGGAGACACTTCTACCGGCCTCCAGACCATTGAGATAAGGATACCATGGAGCGCCCTCGGTGGCAAGCACTCCAGGTTCGCGGTTATGGCCTGGGTTACAGGTAGCGGTGGTTCGGCCGTTGACAGCCTCCCCGTGGATCCGGCCATAGACTACACCAACATTGGAAGCGAGTGGGGAGACACCGATGTATTCACAAACATGCTCGTCTGCGAGTGGTTTCTGATGGCCGACCTCACGACGAGCATCACCGGGCCGGGAGTTGTCGGCCTCAACAGGAACGCCGTTTACAACGTCACCGTTAGGAACGAGGGCTCCCTTCCCACCCAGAACGCGAGCGTTAGGGTCTACATCAACGGCAACCTCTACACGAACTGGACGGTCGACCTCGGACCGGGTGAGAGCAGGTGGTTCACCTTCACCTGGACTCCGAACGCCACCGGAACGTACACCATAAGGGCGGTCGTTGACGAGGACAACCTAATCCCCGAGGCCAACGAAAACAACAACGAGTTCACCATGGATGTTCAGGTTGTCTGGGTGGGCAACATAGACGTCGATGGAAATCCGGACGACTGGCTGGCGGCCACCCTCGCTCCAAACTCATACATCGTTCAGAACGGCTTCTTCATTTGGAACGATGCCACGAACGACCAGAGGCACGACAAAGACCAGTACCTGCCCGGCGGAACTTCAGCCCACGCCGACCTGACGGAGGTCGGTGTCACCAAGGACGACCGCTACGTGTACTTCCTCTTCAAGTTCGCAAACATGAGCAACATAAAGATAGGCGACAACGGAGCGACCTTCATAGCCGTTCCGATAGACTACAAGGACGGTGGAGCCACGTGGTTTGCCGGTGAAATGGACACCAACGGAGTTCTCCAGTGGGACATCCAGATGGCCGTAAACCTCGGCGGAAGCCAGTACACAGGCCAGACCTCGGCCGTGGCCTCCGCCGGAACCAGCAAGACCTCCCTGCTGTACTTCGTAGATCCCTCCGGAAACATCGTTCAGGTCAACGGCGCACTCGTTGGGGTCAACCTCCGCAAGAATACCGTTGAGGTAAGAATCCCGCTGAGCGTCTTCGGAGGGGCCAAAGAGTTCAGCTTCCAGGTGGCTACCGGCTTTAGCTATGGCCCCGCCGTCTGGAACTTCGGGGACCCCTTCGCAAACGATGGAATAAGCGACATAGTCGACACCATCACCAAGGAGCCGAGCACCACGGCGGAGCTTTCAGACAACATTCCGGACTACTACGTCAAAATCAGGATGGAGAACATAATCGAGAGCGCGAACCTCGTCAGCGTCAAGATGCAGAGGCTCATCCAGTACCAGAACTCGTTCGTGATGCTCAACAGGTTCTACGGAATAAGGCACTTCGAGAGAGACTACGCGAACTACGACGCCCTCATGAAGGAGCTCAGCAACCTGCCGCTGACTGACGAGATGAAGGACCGCCTCAACAAGATCCAAGACGAGGTCATGGACCTCCTGAAACTGTACAACGATGGAAAGGCGCTGATAGACCAGCCAAACTATGCGTTCGGCGCTTCCCTCAAGATATACCGCGCCTACACCGGGCTGAAGAAGATAGTCAGAGAGATGGAGGGCATGGTAGAAAAGGCAAAGAGCGGTGAGCTTGAGAAGGAGAGGCACATGCAGGAGCTCGCCAAGAACCTCACAAAGACCATAGACGGCAGCCTGGACGACTGGGACGTCCAGCCCGTGGCAGTAGACGAGACAGGCTTCGGCCAGGACGGTGCGAACCTCAAGGCCCTCTACGTTGACTACGACGACCAGTTCCTCTACATAGCCCTCACAACGGAGAACAAGGCCTCGTGGAGGGTGGCTTACGGCATAGCGATGGACTACAAGGACGGAGGCTACACCGCCGGAACCGACGCGTGGGGCAGAAAGATCGGCTTCAGCCAGGGCGTGGACGCAGAACTGTACTTCTTCTGGAACGGCGAGTTCTTCGGGGACAAGGGGACCAGCAACATAACAAGCGCACAGTTCGTCGTATGGGACGGCTCGGCATGGAAGTATGAGGAGCTCAAATGGGTTGGATTCTACGCCTACACCGGAGGGGCCGAGGACGGACTCCAGACGCTTGAGATAGCCATCCCATGGGAGGCTCTCGGAGGAAAGCCGGAGAAGCTCAGTATTGTGGCATACGTGACTGGACAGGGTGCCGGCGATTCTGCCGTTGACAGCCTGCCGCTCCAGGATGCCGTCAAGGACAAGGCACCCGGCGAGGAGTGGGGCGACGAGGACACGTTTACCAAGTTCGCCACTGTCACCATAGAGTGACGTCCTTTCTGTTCTTTTCTACCTATTTGTGGCCCCATAGAGAACGTTAATAAAAAAATCAAGCCAGGAAAAGCCCCGCAAGATACAGCACAACCGCTATCGCCAGCTGGTTTGAAAAGTTGTCGTCCAGCTGTTCTCTGGGATCCTTTCCCGGGGGAAGACCGTGGAACTCCACCAGCATGCCAGTCAGGGAGCCGAGAACCGCCAGAAAGGGCCCCACAAGGGGCCAGAGAATCAGAAGTCCCGAGATAAAGTAGGAGAGGCTTCCCTCAAGGCTCTTACCGTTGCTGAACCTGTGCCTCCCGAAGGACTTGCCGACTATGGCGGCGAGGGCATCCCCGACCGTGGCGACTGTTATCGCCCCCACGGCTATCTCGGGAGGGAAGAAGTACACCACTATGAATGCCGCCGCGGCAAAGTATATGTGGGCCGCCACCCGGTAGCGTTCGTGCTCCCTCGTTATCTCCCGTATCTGCTTCTCCAGAACCTCCACGCGTTCGATGACATCGTTGTCAACGTATATCTTGAGCCTCCTCTTGATGTTGTCCCTTAACTCCTCAATTATTCTGAAGGGTTCGAGCACGACGAAGAGGAAGAACGCCACGCCTATGAGGGTGAGTGTGACCTCTCTGCCGAAGAGCAGGTACGAGACTGGAACAAGAAGGCCGGTGAGGTGAAGGGATTTACGCTTCAGCTCGTTTTTCATGCTCACGTTTTATCACCTCCAAGGCCTCCGTGAGGTCTTTGACCACGTAATCAGCGTGCTTTGCCAGCCTCCCCTTGAAATACCCCCTGCGGACGAGTATCGTGGTTGCGCCTATCTCCTTCCCGCCACGCATATCCGTATCGTCCCTGTCTCCGACCATGTATACCTCATCCTCGTGGGGAAAGAGCCGCCTCGCCAGGCGGAAGTTGTGGGGATCGAGCTTGCTGTGCCCCGTCTCCCCGCTGATTACAAGTGCATCGAAGTAGTCCTTTATGCCGAGGTATTCAAGCTTCTTTCTCTGCCATCTTGTCGAGGAGTCCGTTATCAGGACCACCCTGGCACCAAGGGATTTCAGGCCCTCCAGAAAGGGAACCGCATCCGGGAAGAGCCTCAGGTTCGAGAAAAAGACCCTGTCCACGAGCTCCTGGATCTGGTCGAGCTCCTCGGGCGAGATGCCGGCGTACATCTTCCTGAGGAGCCTCTCAACGATTTTGTCGAGATCCATCATGTGGAGCTCCCTGGACTGCTCAAGCTCGCGGTAGCGGGCGGTAAGTATGTAAAAGAACGCCTTAAACTTCCTCCTTTTCAGCAGGAAAGGGATGAGACGGAGTATCGTGTACTTCCCAGCATCCCATGTGTTGCATAGGGTATCGTCGAGGTCAACGAGTACAAGCATGTTGGAGAATTTGGCCCCCCGGCATTTAAACCCTTTGGGTTAAGTTTTAAAAGATGAGGGGAGAGTCTTCAACGTATGGACAAGGGGAGCCTGCTCATACTGACGGGCATGGGGATGATACTGCTCGGATTCTTGCTAGTCTTTATTGGAACCGCGGTATCGGCCCTCGGTGGCGATGGCGAAATTGAAGGCGGCGGGGTCATAATGATAGGCCCCATACCGATAATCTTCGGGACGGGCAGGGGCGTGAGCATCGCAGCGATACTTGCGATAATACTGATGGCACTCTGGATAATAGGCGCTCTGCTGGCGAGGAGGGGATGACGTGGACTTCCTGCCCGCGCTGGCAATTCTGCTGGTGGTAGCGAAGAGCATTGAATGGCTCTTTGAGAGGGTCGGGATACACCCGATAATAGCCCACGTCCTCACCGGTGTTCTCCTGGGGCCCTTTTTACTGGGCGTCATTGAACCGACGGAGGAACTGGGGGTCCTGGCGGAGTTCGGGCTGATAATGATGATGCTCTACATGGGGCTCACCAGCAACTTCTCCGCGATAGCCCAGAACACCAAGAAGGCGGTTGTGGTTGCCAGCCTCGGAGTTGCGTTCTCGTTCATTTTCGGATTTCTCACCGTGATGTACTTCGGCAAGGGCATGACGGCGGCCATATTCATAGGAATAACCCTCGGAAACACGGCAATAGAGGTGACGAGCGGAGTCCTGGCCAAGGAGCGGGTCAAGAGGGAGGTCTCGTCCATCATCATGGGGGCGGCCTTCGCGGACGATATAATGGCGGTCTATCTCATAGGCATCATAACGGCCCTCGCCGGCGGCGGCCTTGATCTTGTCTCCTTTGGGATTCTGACCGTCAAGATATTTGCGTTCATAGCGGCCACACTGCTAATCTCAGAGTACGTTTTCAAGAGGGCGAGGTGGTTCTACTCAATCGTCAGAAACCTTAACGTCTTCTTCACCTTCACCCTTATCTTAACCTTTGCACTTGCAATCATAGCCGAGAAAGCCGGCCTCAACCAGATAATCGGAGCCTACCTTGCAGGCCTTACAATAAGCAGGCTGAGGGAAAGGAAAGACCCCCTCGTGGTCACCAGGATAAAGCTGAACGAGCTCATCGAGGATCTCCAGGTGGTTCTCACCGAGTTCTTCATACCCCTGTTCTTCATCTACGTCGGGCTCATGTTCAATCCCCCAACGGCGGGAATGAGCCTTGCCCTCATAGGGGCACTCTACCTGTCCGCGGTTTTCGGGAAGCTCTTCGGATGCGGTCTGGGGAGCAAAATCTTCGGCCTCAGCTGGAGGGACTCAATACTCGTCGGCATAGGCATGGGCGGGAGGGGAAGCCTGGAGCTGGCCATACTGACCTTTGGCCTCAGCGCTGGCTTAATAGATCAGGTTCTCTTTGCCAGCTTCATAACAGTCTCGATGCTGACCGCGCTGACGACTCCCCTGTTCTTCAAGACCTACATCCAGAGGGCAAAAGCTTAAATCCCTCCCCGAGGAGTAGTGCCAGGCTGGTGAGATGATGTTCCCGAGAAAAGGCGCGAGCGAAAAGGAGGTTCTGGAGGAGCTTGAGGAAAAAACGTCTTTAGATTTAACCTTTGACTCGGGGAGAATCCTCGGCTCGATGTGCACCTACCCCCACCCCTTTGCAGTTGAAATCGTCAGGAGGTACATAGACAGGAATCTCGGTGATCCCGGCCTCCACGTAGGGAGTCAGAGGGTCGAGGAGGAAGCCGTTGAGATGCTGTCAAACCTCCTGGGCCTGGAGAAAGGCTACGGGCACATAGTCTCCGGTGGCACTGAGGCCAACATCCTGGCGGTGCGGGCCTTTCGGAACATCGCCGGGACCGAGAACCCCGAGCTGATACTCCCTGAGAGCGCCCACTTCTCCTTCCTGAAGGCGAGCGAGATGCTGGGGGTAAAACTCGTCTGGGCGGGGCTGAGGAAGGACTATTCGGTCGATGTTAAGGACGTCGAGGCCAAAATCACTGACAACACCATAGGAATCGTCGGCATCGCCGGCACCACCGGGCTGGGCGTCGTCGACGACATTCCAGCTTTGAGTGACCTGGCCATCGACTATGGCCTTCCGCTTCACGTGGATGCTGCCTTCGGGGGGTTCGTGATACCTTTTGCGAAGGAGCTCGGCTACGATCTTCCCGACTTTGACTTCAGGCTGAAGGGCGTGAAGAGCATAACCATAGACCCCCACAAGATGGGGATGGTGCCCATTCCTGCAGGGGGAATAATATTCCGGGAAAAGAAATTCCTTGAGGCGATAAGTGTCCCCGCCCCCTACCTGGCCGGCGGAAAGGTGTGGCAGGCGACGATAACCGGAACCAGACCGGGAGCAAGTGCTTTGGCTGTCTGGGCGATGATAAAGCACCTCGGGTTCGAAGGCTACAAGGAGGTCGTGGGAAAAGCGATGGGGCTGAGCAGATGGTTCGCCGGGGAACTGAAAAAGATACCCGGCGTTTATCTCATCAGAGAGCCCGTTCTCAACATAGTGTCCTTTGGAACCAAAAACCTTGAGGAGGTTGAGGAGGAGCTGAAGAGGCGCGGCTGGGGCATAAGCGCCCACAGGGGCTACATAAGGATAGTCATGATGCCCCATGTGAAGAGGGAGCATCTGGAAGAGTTCTTGGAGGATTTGAGGGCGACTATTGAAGGAATTACTTCGTGACCCCCTTGATGTCCACGTGGACGAAGGCGACCTCCACCTCGGGCAGCCTCTCTATGCGCTTCTTCACATCCTCGCTGATGTCGTGGGCCTCCTTCAGCGTGAGCTCGGGTGGAACCTCGATGTGGAGCTCAACGTGGAGCTTATTTCCAACGTAGTGCGCCCTTAAATCGTGGACTCCGAGGACATTCGGGACACTTAAGGCGGTCTTCTTTATCCTCTCACACACCTCAAAGGGCGGAGCCTGCCCGGTCAGGTAGCCGAGGTTTGTCAGGATTATATCCAGTGCGACCTTCACAAGAAACAGGGCCACAACGAGGCCTGCCAGGGAATCCCCGTAGCCAAACCCAAACCTCTGGGCCACAAGCCCCACGAGAACGGCCACGCTGCTCAGCGCGTCGCTCCTGTGGTGGTATGCGTCCGCTATGAGTATCTGGCTGTTGAGCTTCTTTCCAACGTAGACGGAATACCTGAACATGGCCTCCTTGGAGAGGATGGACAGAACCGTGACGCCCAGCATCAAGGAATTGACCTGGATAGTGCCTCCGTGGAGGATACGGTAGACGGCGTCCCTTCCTATCTCGTAGGCGACTATGAGGAGCGCCTCGCCGATTAAGAACGCCACCAGAGGCTCGAAGCGGGAGTGGCCGAAGGGGTGACTCCTGTCCGGCGGTTTGGAGGATATCCTTATTCCGGCGTAGCCTATGACGCTCGTTATGACGTCGCTGAGAGAGTGGACTCCATCAGAGATTAAGGCTATGCTGGAATACATTAGTCCCACGATGACCTTGATGATAGAGAGCACCACGTTCCCCATTATGCTGACCCATATCGGCCTGTATATCTCCTCCACTGTATCACCACTATTTTGTGCATATGCACATAATATTTAAACCTTGCTGTCTCCCCTTCAGGTCTTTAACTTTATTAGGTTTTCCAATTTTGTTAGGCTAATCTAATTCAAGGGACATAAAAATGAGCGGAGCGGTCAGTCCGTCACTCCATCATCACGAGCCTCAGGCAAGGCTGAAGTCATCATCCCGGAAAAGGTAGGGGATGGGCCTTAAAAGGGTTGCTCAGCGATCACCTTTCCTTCCTCATCAATCGGTTCGCCCATCACTCATCATCGCAGGGGGAGATTGGAAGAGGGGCTTAAAACGGTTTCCAAAGCTTCCGATCGGAGCTCATGATTGGACTTTCTCATATACTATCTTGGAGTGGCTTTGAAAAAAGACATAACTTTCGATACTATCAGGGGAAGTCCAGGTATAAACCTGGGACAATTAAGAAAGTGCTATCCTGTTTTGCTTTGTAATTTGCCTAGATTTTTACTCCCCATGATGCAAGAGAATCGTAATCAGGTTCAGGATGCTCGTCGTAGAAATCCAAGCCAAACCAGGAGATAATCTCGAGTATTCCCCTGACTTGCCTCTCACTAAGCTTTTCGCGCCATTTTATAAGCTGCCTGGGAGTACCTATGTAATCCTTTCCATAGGTCTTCCTAGTTACTTTGCTGGGCGTTTTTATCCGCTTTACGGCCTCCTCTGGCACTTCCTCTCCGATGTACCCAAAAATTGCCCCCAGCTCCTCCTCTGGATTCACAACGAGACGCTCATAGATCACAGTGTACCATGGATACGGCTTCTTAGAGGCCAGAGGAATGTAGTTTTCAAAGGCCCAGATAGCGGCCAGACGCTCTATCTGGGAATTGATCCCTCTCAGACGCGTGACAAGCTCCTCATTCTCCGCAAGCTCTGGAACCTTGTTAACCTCATTCAGGAGCTGATCCACGGTTATCTTCGAGAAGAAGCCCGTGGCGAGCTGGGAAGCTATCGTGGCGCAGGGATGTCTGATTATGAAGTAGGTAGCCCGCAGATTGAACGTGTTTGCTATCCATGGAAGCATTGTGTTTGCTCTAACAAACTTAACAACGAGCTTGGATGCCTTGAAACGGCGGATTATGGTCCCCAATCTAAGGTACTGCCTGTGGGGGAATTGGGCTCCCACCCGACCGGTAAAAACCTTCCCCAAATATGCCCTCAGCTTCGGGTAGTCCTCCTGTGTGGGAACGTAGGGGTCGTAGGGTATGCCAAGCTTCCTGAACTCGGGATACCATGAGGGGTGAAATGGCTCGAAGATGGATTTATATTCTGGAATGGACTCTAGAAGCTCCATAAGCCACGTGGAACCAGAACGGCGAGTTCCAGAGATTACTATGGTGTCCTCGATTCTAAAATCGTGTAGGTGCGCGGTGATTAAATCGAGGGTGTAATTGGTTCTAGAGGCGAGGAACGAGAGCGGTCCCATCAGCTTTTTCCCTCCGATACACTCGAAACATGCGTTAACGGGGGTTACTTAAATAGTTTGCGACATCCGCTTAGCTATCTTTTTAAATTGTTCCAAGGTTCTCATTTTGATAGTGATGTCCATGTCCGTATCAGTTATCATATCAACACTCTACAAACGTCCCAGAGAGTTCAAAGAGTGCCTCGAGTCCATAATTGAACAGACAGTCCGCCCCACAGAGGTTATCATCATCAACGGTAGCTTCGATGGTTCATGGGAGAAGATGAGGGAGGAGTTCGAGGACATCTTCAAGAAAATGCGAGACGCCGGAATCGCCGTGAAGCATATTCCCCTCCCGGGTGCCAGCCTACCCCATGCCAGGAACACGGGAGCAAAGCTCGGAAAGGGAGAGATACTTCTCTTCCTCGACGACGACGTCGTTCTTGAGAGAGACTACATAGAGAACCTCATCAAGGTATATGAAAAATACTCAAACGCCATGGGTGTTCAGGGTTTTATAACCAATAGAATACGCCCAAACAACCTGCTCATCAGGTTTGGTTTTCTGAAGTTCCTCTGGTGGCTCCTCCAGCGCGGCTACTACGAGGTCGATGTTCACAAACAACTCCCTTCAATCTTTGAGGTTCTCCCCCACCGTGTTACCAAAGTGATAGGGCGAGAGAGCTTCAGCGGAACGAACATGTCCTATCGGAGAGAAGTCTTTAAAACTCTCGAATTCGACGAGCGCCTCAAGAGGTATGCAATAGGAGAAGACAAAGACTTCTCATACCGAGTTCACAAGCTATTTCCGGGTTCGCTCTACCAAACCCCTCACGCAAGGCTAGTGCATCAAGAAGCTCCAGCGGGAAGGCTCCCATCAAAGCAGTTTGAAACTATGAAACAGGTTTATCACCTCTATCTGTTCTACAAGCTCTTTGAGCAGAACCCCAAAAACAAGATTATTTATATTCTTGGCAGGATTGGAGATCTCCTGCTTCATTCTATACTCTTCATGAGTTCCGACTTCAAGAAGGAGAAAGCTCTCAAGAGTATTTACATGATTGAAGCTATGTGGATTGCCCTCTCAAACCGAAATAGGATTAAGAAGGGGGATATAAACTTCTGGTGGAAGGAGGCAAGTTAAATGGAGAGGATAATCATACTGGGAATAGACGGACTGGAATATAAGTTTGTAAAAGAGTGGGATTTACAACACATCAAACAGACAACATATTCAAAAACTGATCTTTCTGATTTTGAAGTGATAGTAACACCGCCAATATGGGCCGCAATGCTTACTGGAAGAAAAATACCTGAGATCGAAGAGCCGTTTGTAAAAAGAGAGAAAATGATAGCAAAAGAGAGCAATATATCAAAAGTTAAACCCCCGTGGTATGTAAAACTCGGAGCCAAAATCCTCCCCCTCCCGATACGAAAGAGGCTCGGAGACCTCATGGCACCCAATCCATTTGAAAAGACATACGACTACCTCCTCAGGACGAAGAAGTACAGAACCATGTTCGACTACTTTGACAAGACTTGGACAAACGGCATCCCATCCTACGGAAGGAACGTTTCAACCCCAGAGGTAAAGGCAGCGATGGCGGAAGCCGTTAAGGGCAATCTAAAGCCTCTCGTGGAATACGCGATGGAGACATATGAGCAGGATAGAAAGGCCCTCTTTGAGGCGCTTGAAGGAGATTACGAGCTTATTTTCTGGTACACCCCCTTCCTTGACGAGATTTCTCACTTCTACATCAGGAAAAAGCTGAAGCTGATGAACATATACTTTGACGTGAACAAGCTTGTCAGAGATGTCTCAGAGAAGCTGGACGAAGGTGATGTGCTCTATATAATTTCAGATCACGGGATGGAGCCCATACCAGGGGATCCACGCGGTGGGGACCACTCTGACCACGGCTTTTTCAGCAGCAATACTGGGGAGGTTATAAAGAAGCCTCAGGATCTTTTCAAGTTAGTAGTCAGCAAGTCCAAAATACATCATCCCTAAGACCTTCCGGATATTACTACACACACTCATATCTTTCCTCGCAAATTCCCTTATTTTTTTTGAAATCATGGGGTTCTCGTGTTGAGAAAATGCTGAAAAATATCCTACAAGCAACCCACTAGCCTTTGTGGGATTATCAAAGAGAGCCATAAACAACGCTCGAAATAGAATAGATACGGGTTCAACACCAAGATGATAATTGGCTCGGCCCTGGCGGAGGTATGCTCGAAAGAAACCGCCTCTACTCTGGGTGGGTCTTAGCTGGACAGCTATAGCATCTATAACCTGGCCAATTTCCCACCCGTTGAGCCGCGCAAGATAATTTGAGACAACGTCGGGAGTATAAAACCGGCGGTATCCACCCACATCGTTGAAACACTCTCTTCGAAACAGCCGGGGACTACCCCTTGGGTGCTTTGGGTTAGTTTTCTCCCAAAAAATTCGCTTTCCATCAGGGCTTTTTAGGTAAACTCCCCCACTGGCTATTCCCATGGAGGGATTCTCATGAAACTTGATCATGAGTTTTTCAAAAAACCTTCTCTCAAGAATAAAATCCGCATCTACCACACCAATATAGCCGTAGGGAATGCCGTTCTCACGTGCAAGCCTCTGGACAACGTTAAAACCTGCCCTTACAACTTCGGAATATCTCATGGTAGGGTCATATTCGTGAAAAGAATCCCCCATAGTATGGCCAACTATCCACTCGTACTCATGTTCCAACTGTTTGATAATCTCGGGAGTTTTATCGATACTATTATCATTAACAATAACCCACAGGCGAGGTTGGATGGTCTGATTAATAACACTCCTGGCAAGCAGAGGAAGGTTTTTTTCCTCATTTTTCGCCGGTGTTACCAGTATGTAGCTTCGAGTTTTCATGCTTCTCATGCTCAATCAGAAAAAGAAAGCGCATGAAGTTTATAAGGTTCACTTTCCCTATTCTCGTGGTGGTCATTGATGAGAATTTCCATCATAGGCTCCGGTTACGTGGGCCTCGTCACTGGCATGGGCTTCGTCAAGCTTGGGAATGAAGTCATTTTCGTGGACGTTGACGAAAGAAAAGTTAAAATGATAAACAATGCTAAACCCCCAATCTACGAGGAAGGCCTCGAAGAACTCATGAAAGAGTTCAAAGGCAAGTACCACGCTACCATGGGCTATCATGAGGCTATCTTAAACTCGGACGTGACGTTTATAGCAGTCGGGACACCCTCCAGAGAGGACGGTTCAATCGACCTCAAATACGTTAAAGAAGCGAGCAAATCAATTGGAGAAGCCCTTCAAGAGAAGGAAGACTATCACGTGATCGTCGTCAAGAGCACTGTCCTTCCGGGCACTACAGAAGAGATTGTAAAACCTATTCTCGAAGAGTATTCAGGGAAAAAATCCTTCGAGGACTTTGGTCTGGCGATGAATCCCGAATTCCTGCGCGAGGGAGTAGCGTTGAAGGACTTTCTCAACCCAGACAGGGTTGTAATCGGAGTCGAGGATGCAAAAACGAGAGGAATTCTTGATGAGCTTTACGCCCCAATTAACGCCCCAAAACTCTTCACTGACATTAAAACCGCCGAAATGATTAAGTATGCTTCAAACGCTTTCCTAGCGACAAAGATAAGCTTCGCGAACGAGATTGGGAACATCTGCAAGAAACTTGGAATCGACTCGTGGAGGGTCTTTGAGGGGGTTGGACTTGACCATAGGATTAGCCCGCACTTCTTCAAAACAGGAATCGGCTGGGGTGGCTCGTGCTTCCCAAAGGATATGAGGGCACTAATCAGAAAGGCTGAGGAACTGGGAGAAGAACCACTCATTCTCAAGGCGGTTGTAGGGGTCAACGAAAGACAGCCACTCAAGCTGATAGAACTCCTGAAAAAGCATGTTCCAAACCTGAAGGGAAGAAAAATTGGAGTCCTTGGTCTGGCATTCAAGCCAAATACTGACGACGTGAGGGAAACGAGAGCCTATGTCATTATCAAGAAACTACTTGACGAAGGGGCTGAAGTAATAGCCTACGATCCTCAAGCAATGGAGAACTTTAGGCGATTCTATCCTGATGTTGGCGAGAAAATCGAGTACGTCAACTCCTCCGATGATGTCCTCAGGGATACTGACGCTGTTCTGATAGTCACAGAGTGGAGTGAGTTCGAGGAGCTTGATTACTCGGAGAAGATTGTCATCGATGGTCGCCGGGTGAAAGCTGCAGAGAAGGGTGCAAAAATTTACGAGGGGGTGTGCTGGTGAAGGTTAAGAAGGCGGTCATTCCTGCCGCTGGCCTGGGAACAAGAATGCTCCCAATAACAAAGTCGATGCCCAAAGAAATGCTCCCCATAGTTGACCGTCCCGTTATTCATTACGTTGTCGAGGAAGCTATCAAGTCAGGAATCGATGATATCCTCATAATTACCGGGAAAGGCAAACGCGCAATTGAGGACTACTTTGATAGAAGCTTTGAGTTGGAGTACTACCTCAGAGAAAAGGGAAAAATCGAGGAACTGAGGCAGATTGAAGAAATCGGTGAAATGGCAGACATTCACTATGTCCGCCAGAAGAAGCCGCTAGGACTTGGAGACGCTATACTCCACGCCGAGAAACACGTGAACGGAGAACCCTTCGCTGTTCTCCTTGGAGATGATATCATAATAAGCAACAAACCCGCGATAAGGCAGCTGATTGAAGTCGCAGAAAAGAAGGACTCACCGGTTGTAGGGGTAGAACACGTCCCTCACGAGCTCGTTGGTAAATATGGAATCCTTGATGGGGAAAAGATCGGGAATGATCTCTACAGGATAAAGGATCTTGTGGAAAAACCCGCTCCGGAAGAAGCACCAAGCAACATTGCGATAATCGGTAGGTACGTTTTAACACCAGATGTGTTTGATGCTCTTAGAGAGACGGCCCCCGGGAAAGGGGGTGAAATACAACTTACCGATGCTCTCAGAACCCTTTTAAATGAAAAAGAGATGTTCGCAAGGATGATAGCGGGGAAAAGATATGACGTTGGGAGTAAGGTGGGATTCATAAGGGCCAATATCGAATTAAGCCTCACAAGGAAAGAGCTGCGGGATAAGATAATCGGACTCATGGAAAGCATTCTCCAGGAGGTTCGGGATGAGTAGGCCGGAGGTCTCGGTAATAATCCCGACGTACAATCGGGCCCATCTGCTCAAAAGGGCTATAAAAAGCGTTCTCAGACAGAGCTTCGATGATTTTGAGCTGATAGTGGTAGATGACGCGTCCCCAGATAACACGCCGGAGGTTGTCGAGAGCATAGACGATGGGAGGATCAGGTACGTACGTCTCAAAAAGAATTCTGGGGGTCCCGTGGCAAGGAACACTGGCATTAAAAAGGCCCGGGGGAGATTCATTGCCCTTCTCGACGACGACGATGAGTGGCTTCCCCATAGATTGGAAGTTCAGATCAAAAAGTTCGAAGAACTCGGGAGAGAATTTGGGGTGGTTTACGGCGGCTTCTACTACATATCCCAGCAAGACGGACGGATACTTGGGAAGAGGCTGCCGCAGTTTCGGGGGGACGTTTACAAGCAATTTCTGAAGGAAAATTTCGTGGGGAGTCCAACCCTTCTCATAAGACGAGAATGCTTCAAGAGGGCAGGGCTCTTTGATCCTAAGCTCACAAGCTCCCAGGACTGGGATATGTGGCTCAGGATAGCTAAACACTACAAGTTCGACTATGTAGATGAGATAGTTGCAAAGTACTACGTGCACGGGAGGCAGATATCGTTTAACATGAAAAAATACATACCCGGGAGAGAGAGGTTCATCCACAAGCATCCTGACATCAGATGGAATCCAAGGATACTGAGCATTCACCTGAGCCAGATGGGGTTGTTGCTTATCCTCGGAGGAAGCCCTGGTAAAGGGTTGGAATACTTAATACAATCTTTTGCAATGTCACCTCTAAACCTGGATAACTACAGAAAACTTACAGAGTTGGCTATTGACTCACGTTCCATTGAGTATATAAAGAGGATACTACACTTCAGTAGGTAGCGCACTACATTTTTAAACCCCCACCAAAAAGGCTCTATTAGGTGACCCAAATGAACAGTACCCTCATCACAGTAATCATTGGTATCGCGGCGTTCTGGATCGTTCTCTACGCCCTCTTCGGGAGAAGGGAAGAGAAGGAAGAGGGCTTGACGGTTGACCTATTCGTCGCCATGTGGCGCACAAAACGTCTTCTAGGCTTTATAGATAGCATCGCAGGGAAGGCCAGGCGCTTCTGGAGGGCTTACGGTGATGTGGGAATAGTCCTGGGCTTCGCGGGAATGGCCTACGTATTTTATGCCCTCCTCAAAACTGCCATGAAGACCGTTCAAACAGGGGGAGAAAGCAGTGGCGTTCAGCTGGTAATCCCCGGGGTAACGATACCCCTCTGGTACGGCCTCATTGGGCTTGCCGTCGTTATGGTCGTCCACGAACTGAGCCACGGGATCGTTGCGAGGGCAGAAAACCTGCCCCTCAAATCCGTCGGTCTGGTTCTCCTCGCCGTAATACCCGGGGCATTCGTAGAACCGGATGAGGAAGAACTTGAAAGGGCGTCCCTTCGCTCAAGGCTTCGCGTTTATGGGGCGGGTTCGCTGGCAAACGTCGTAACAGCCATCCTTGCGCTCCTCATAATAAACTTCGCAATAACCCCAGTTCTCCAGCCAGCGGGGATACTCGTCTCCGGCGTTCTTGAGGACAGCCCGGCCTTCGGCGTCCTCCAGCAGGGCGACGTTATAATAGCCATGGACGGAGAGCAGATAACCGACATGGAGAGCTTCATAAACTTCATGAACACGACCAAACCCGGGCAGCTCGTGACGCTCACGGTGCTCAGAAACGGGGAGGAGATAAACCTCCAGCTGAAACTGGGGGCCCACCCCGAGGACCCGGAGAAGGGCTACATCGGGATATACCCCGCACAGCACGTGGTCTCAAAGATAGGCTATGAGAACGTGGTGCTGCCGCTGTTCTTCGCATTCTACTGGATATACGTGCTCAACCTGGGGATAGGGCTGATGAACCTCTTCCCGCTGGTGCCCCTCGACGGAGGCAGGATGCTCGACGACGTCGTCAAGACCTACCTTCCGGAGAGGATTGCCAAGCCGGTGAGGTACTTCACAATAGGTGTCGGGCTGTTCCTTTTGGCACTCAACCTGTGGCCAGCACTGGTCAATCTTGTGGGCTGAGCCCAACTTTTTTAACCCCTCTTTTTCCGGCCTAAATGGGTGAGCGGATGAAGTGCTCAAAGTGCGGAAGGTCAGCCGTCTACCACGCACGCTACACCGGCAGGTACTACTGCAGGAAACACTTCAACGAGATGGTGGAGAAAAAGTTCAAGGAGACCGTTAAAAAGTACCGGCTCATAGAGAAAGGCGAGAGGATAGCCGTCGGTGTGAGCGGCGGAAAGGACAGCGTCGTCCTCATGCACCTTCTCGCGAAGCTCCGCGAGAAGTTCCCCTTCGAGCTGGTCGCGATAACGATCGATGAGGGGATAGCAGGCTACAGGCCCCCGAGCGTTGAGATAGCAAGGAGGAACGCGGAGAAGCTGGAGATAGAACACCGGATATATTCGTTTAAGAACCACATCGGATTTTCCCTGGATGAAACGGTCGAGATAATGGGAAGCTTTGAGAAGGGCGAGAGGGTCGGTGCATGCTCCTACTGCGGCGTCTGGAGGAGGTGGCTGCTCAACTACGCGGCGAAGGACGTAGGAGCGGACAAGCTGGCCGTCGGCCACAACTTGGATGACGAGGTTCAGATGTTTTTGATGAACATCATGAGAGGAGACATAGCGCGCCTGGGGAGAACTGGCCCATACTACGAGGAGATTCACCCGGAGCTAGTTCCAAGGATAAAGCCCCTGCGCGAGATTCCCGAGAAGGAGATAGTCCTCTACGCTATCCTCAACGGCATAGAGGTCGATTTCAGTGAGTGCCCCTACGCGGTGGAAGCTTTTAGGGCCGAGATCCGGGACTGGATAAATGAGATGGAGGAGAGGCACCCGGGGACGAAATATCAGATACTGAGGAGCTACGATAAGCTCTTCCCGCTCATAGCGAAGACCTACACGAAGAAAACGAGCGAGCTCAACAGGTGCAGAATCTGCGGACAGCCCACAACGGGCGAGATATGCAAGGCCTGCCAGTTCAAACTGCAGGTGGAGGAAAAATCAGAGAGGCATAAGCACCACGCGTCCCCCTAAAATCCTGAACCGGTACTGGCTCTTCAGCGGGTTGAAGTCGGGCAGGGGGGATTTTCTTATCACCATTCTCTCCTCAAAGGGAGCATCGGGGGAAACGAACTCGATCACGTACTGACTGTACAGCGATACCCAAGAGACCAGCTTTTCGGAGGCCCTGCCCTTGTTCAAGAGAAAGATATTGAGGGGCCTCTTTCTTCTCTCGGTGATCCTTGCCCTCTCCTTCTCGGCCATGAGTCTCTGAAACGTCGAGATGAAGTTCTCCGTGCCGAGCAGGAAGGCGAGCCCATCGATGGTGACATCGATTCCGACGGGACGTCTGTCTCCAATACGCTCCCCCAGAAGTCTGCGGTACACCCGTTCATACTTTGGAAGAAACGTCCCGGGATCCATGTTAGAGGTGTAAATAAACCCCTGAGAATATTCCACCCCATAGAAGGAAGAGAACAGGTCTACAATGGCAAGATTTCCCCCTTTTCCTTCAGCTTCCACGTCAAAATTGACCGCCTTCAGTTCCATAGCCAGTGCCGAAAATGGGAGAACCGAATCGATGATGACCCCGAAGTCTCCCAGCGCTATGCGGTTTTTTAGTATCTCAAAAGCCAGAGCCCAGCCCTTTGAGTACCTATCGTAGACGATGAGGAGATTGCTGTCCTCCAAAAGGCCGCCCCCAAGCGCCTCGTCAAGAACCTGGATTCCCGTGCTGAGAAGCTCCATAGCATCACCACCAATCCAAGATAAACGGTTACCCTGTATTTAATAGTATCTTCACATCCCGGCATCAAAGGTACCGAATGATTCTGAAACCCAGAGAAACCCCACCCTATAAATAATCCGCCGCCATATTCTTGGAGGGTGGAAAGTATGGAGGAAGTTAGGGAGCTGAAGGACGTGCTGGAGAGGGTTGAAGGCAAGCTGATAGCGGCCGGAAAGATGTACGGGGCGATGAACTTTGGGGCATGGCTTTCTGTGATGCTGTTCTACTACACCATCATAGGCGTGTTCAAGCCTTCCTGGCAGTTCAACCTTGTATACTGGCCCGTTGCCTTCATCGCCGCCATGGGGTTTACCGGAAAGGTATGGAGGCGGCTCCAGAGGCTCGGACGGATTACGGGGAGGAAAGCAGAGGTCTCGACAACTGGAGGGATTCTGATAACCCTGGCCTGGATCACGGGAATAGTCCTCGGGTGGGGAGTTATACCCGGAATGCACCTCGGGGTCAACGCAGAGGCGAGCATGGCCGTTGGGTTCCTGAGTTTCATAGCATTCTCGGTCTTCGCGATGTGGCTGGTCTTTGCCAAATACGGAGGAATCGAGCGTGAGATAGTCCCAGCGTTCCTCATTCCGGCCATGGGGGTACCCGTCGCCAGGGGCATGGAGTCCGGGGCAATGGCGTGGGCAGGCTTCCTCGTTGGTCTGGGGTTCTCGCTGGCCGTGTTGCTCTACATCTACTCGGCCTTCAAAGCGATAGAGCGGTGAGACCATGGAGGCCATCAGGGAGCTGACGAAGAACCACACTCTGGGCAATCCAATAAGGCTCGCCATAATGCTCTACCTCCTGCCCAGGGAGAGGGTGCTCTTCAGGGACCTCCTCGGAGTTCTCGACGTCACCCCCGGCAACCTGGATTCCCACCTTAAAACCCTTGAAAGGGCCGGCTACGTTGAAATCTACAAGGTTATAGCCGACAGGCCCAGAACCGCAGTGAGGATAACGGAGAAAGGGGCCGGGGAAACGGCTGAGTACCTCCGGACCCTCAGGGAGATCCTGAGCAGGGTCTAATCAGACAGCTCAAACGGGTACCCTTTTCTCGCCACCAGCCAGAGGCCAGAGAAAGCCCCCAGAGTGTCCATGACGACGTCCCTGAGCTTGTTGAGTGTGCTCTCTTGTATGAAACCTATACTGCCCTCGCTGAGCTTTTCTGCGATTTCCCACCCAAGGGCAAGGCCGTAGAATATCAAGAAGGAGTAGAGGATCACCTCCCTCCGGGATATTCCAAAGCCCTCCCTTGAGAGACCGCTGAGAACCTCTGCTATCATCAGCCAGAGGACCAACCCTCCGAGGAAGTGGCTTATCATGTCGGCGTTTCTCCACTCCCTGTGAAACAGGTCGTAGTGGGTGAAGGGGACGTTCACGAGGCTCACATGAACGGCCAGGAATATCGCCAGTATCATGACGGTCCTGACGTTGAACAGGGGCCCCAAAAGGGCTCCGATGACGCCCCGGGGAGGCTTAAAAGTGCGCTGAACCAGCATTAAGCCCACAAGAAGCCCCATAGTCCACAGGGTTCTGAGTACGTGATCCACCCTCCGGTAGTAGAGCCCGGTAAGGAATCCCACGAAGATGATGCCCGTGGCAGTCAGGGTCACCTTAACCTCGGTCTCCATGTAACATCAACTCCAGAAGGAGGCCGGTCAGGGCTTCCGGCTCTCCTCCGCCGCCTTCCTTTTCAGCTCCTTCAACCTTTCCAGCCTGTACTCCTCAATGAGCCTCAGGAACTTCTCGGCCTCTTTTTCCCGGTCCTCCTTCTCCCACTCCGCCAGAAGCGTCTCTATGGCCCGCTCAAGGGTCTCCCGTTCGACAACAGCGAACTCATCAACACGTTTGACGTCGAGTTCATCGCCCGTGAAGAATGGGACGTGCGCTTCCCTGAGAACCTCTCTGACGGACTCGGGCAGTGGCTTTTCCGTTATCAGCGCCCGGATTCCCTTCTCAACCAGCTCCTCCGCTATGGCCCTCCCCGCACCGGCGGGGTTCACCACGAACAGAACATCGCCCCGCTTTACGCCTATCTCGCGCTCCAGCTTTTCGAGCTCGCGCCAGCTGAGGACGTTCATGACCTTCAGGGGGACGGCAGAGCCCCTTATCTCCACCACGTTCATCCTCTTCACGTGGACAAGGTCCCTGCTCAGGCGCTCTATGACGGCCTTGGCCTCGCGGAGCTGCTTCTCAAGAACCTCTATGCGCTTAACCTTCGCCTCAAGCTCCCTCTCGCGGAGAACCTTCTTCCTGACCTCCTCGTCGTAGTCAGCTATGCGTCTCTCAAGCCTACCTATCGTCCTCCTCTGCTCCTTTATTATCTCTCTCAGTTCGGCGTTTTCCCTCTCAAGGAACTCTACCCTCCTCTCCAGCTCGCGGATGCGCTTTATGTAGGGCGTGACATCGACACTCGGCCTCTCCTCTGGTGCCTCTTCCTCCTTTGGCCTTTCGCGCAGTGTAACTTTCTGCATGGCCTCCCCGAGGTTGTAACCCTGAATGACCAGAGCTTTTATCTCGTCGGCTTTTCTCGTGAGTCCCGCCTCGCGGAGTTTGGAATCAACGTGCTCCAGCTTGGGCTTCAGGCGGAGATAGGCCTTGTAGGCCGCCGCCAGAGCATCCCTCTGGTGGTCGTCGTCAACGCTTACCCCGAGGTTCCGCAGGAGTTCGTTCTTCTCCTCAACGCGGAGGCTTTCCCTGGGGACAAAGAGGTTGGCCTTGAAGGAGCGGGCTATTTTTTCGACGAACCCCGGGGCGGGGTTTACATCGGTGGCAACGATGACCGGATGGCCAACGTCGCTTATGAACCTAAAGACCTCGCCGACAGGCATGTTTCTCTCGCTGTGGAGCGCCACTATGCGACCGCTCAGGTCTATCGCCGCTATACCGACCGTTATCCCCGGGTCTATGCCCACTATGATGCTCCTCCTCTCGTGTATAGCCTCCTCACCCCTCAGGGGAGTGAACCCGAGCTCGGCCCTTTCAACCGGCTGAATTCTCACCTCGACGTCCCCGCCGCGCGCGGGCTTTATCAGCCCCATGAGCTCCTCCCTGCTGGCATAGACCCTGAACTCCCCCTTGGCCAGACCGTAGTCTTTCTCCTCAACTTCCAGGTCGAAGGGAATGTTAGCCCTCCGCAACCTGTCCTCTATCTCCCGCACCTTGTCCCTTACAAGGTTGTGGACGCGCTTTCTATAGCGATCCTGGCTCCAGCCGCCCTTGCCGTGGCTCCTTCCCCGGGTGACCTTGATAACCACCTCGTCCTCGAAGGCAAGAACCTCGTAGCCAACCCCTTTGCTGGCCAGCAGGGCAGAAAGCTTGGCCTCCTCGTAGGGGTCGAACCTGTCTGTTGTCCTTATCCCGTGCTCCCTCGCGAGGCTCTGGAGGCTTCTCTGCTCACCCGGCCTTCCAGTCACCTGGACGAGCTTCGTTCCGCCCGGAAGGGCCCGAAGGAACTTCCTGAGGTCGTCACCGAGCTCGGTAACGCTGTCCATGGCCACGATGTCCGGCCTCTTGCTCTGGATGAAACGGATCAGCCTGTAGAGGGTGAACTCACCCTTTCTCTCAAGCCGTCCATTGAACCAACTCACGACGGCAAACCTTTTGGGGTTCTCGCTTATTATGTCCACTCCGAGGATTAGAATAGGCCTCACCCTCTGGGGGTTCTGTAGGAAGGTTGGAGGGGCCACTTAAAAAGCTTATCAGCCCCTCAGGGAAGTCTCAATGGCGACCTCGATGGCCTTCCTTATCGTTTCAACGGCCATTGAAGGCCGCGGCTTTTCAAGAGCCTGCTCGTGGCTGAAGGGAACGTGGATGAAGCCCGACCTGGTCTCCATTCCGGCGACGGCTATCGTGTGGAGCGCCGTGAACATAGCTGCATTGCAGACGTAGGTTCCCGCGGTGTTGGAAACCCCAGCGGGTATTTTCGCGCCCCTCAAAGCCCTCACGATTGTCTTTATCGGAAGCGTTGCAAAGTACGCCGCAGGAGCGTCCTCAAAGACCGGCTCGTCCTCAGGAGCAAAGCCCTCGTTGTCGGGCGTTTTGCTATCCATGACGTTTATCGCAACGCGTTCGACGGTTATGTTCGGCCTCCCGCCGGCCTGCCCGGTCAGGATAACCACTTCGGGCCTCTCCCCAACGATGAGCCGGGGGAGTATCCTTCTGACGCCGTTGAAGGTCACCGGGAGCTGGTGCTTTACTATCTCGGCCCCACCAATCTCGTCCGGAAGCCCTGAAACAGCTTCCCAGGAGGGGTTTATCTCCTCGCCGCCAAAGGGCTCAAATCCCGTCACGAGCACTTTCATGGTACCACCGGAAAGGTTAGGTTTTTAGGTTTTAAAACGCACTCCCCCCGGTGGGTGAGAATGAGGTACGACGTTCTTATCATCGGGGCCGGGCCGGTTGGCAGCTACCTCGCCAACCTGCTCGCGAGGGAATTTAGTGTGGCGGTTGTGGAGAGAAAGGGCTCCTTGGGGGGAAAGGCCTGCACCGGCATAATAGGGGCCGAGAACTACGAGAGGCTTGGCCTTCCGGAGAGCGCAGTTTTAAACAAGCTCCGCGGGGCGGTTTTCTACTCCAGGATACAGAGCTTTGAGATAGAGAGAAAATCGCCCCAGGCATACCTCGTGGACAGGAAAGCCCTTGAGAGGTGGCTGGCAGAGAGAGCCGTCAAAAAGGGTGTGGACTACTATATGGCGACCACATTCCAGGGATTCAAAAATGGAAAGGCCGTCCTCCAGAGGCTCGGAGAGAGGATCGAGATGGAGGCGGATTTCTACATCGGGGCCGACGGCGTGAACAGCACTGTGGCGAAGGCGATAGGGGCTCAAACGAAGGCGGAGTTTCTGAGCGGTTATGAGACCGAGGTGGTTGGGGAATTCAAGAGGGACTTCGTCGAGGTCTGGGTGAACAGGGACATAAACCCCGAGTTCTTCTTCTGGGTGGCTCCTGTTAGCGAGAGCGTAGCCAGGGTAGGGACGTTCGGAAGCCTCGACGCCTTCCACAGGTTCCTGAAGATAAGGATGCTGAAGCCAACCTCGATAGTCGAGTTCAAGAGCGGAAGCGTCGGCTTCGGGGTGAGGAAGCCCTGGGTTAAGGGCAACGTTGCGCTAGTCGGCGATGCGGCGCTTCAGATAAAGCCCACCACCGCGGGGGGAATAGTGTACGGGATGTACTGCGCCCACGTCCTCCGGAGGGCTCTCCTCGATGGAAGGCTCCGGGACTATGAGAAGGGCTGTTCCTTCGTCAGGAAGCAGGTGGGCTTCGGGCTCCGCTTCAGGAGGGTGTTCCTCGGCATGAGCCAGGACGACATCGAAAAGGTCTTCGAAGTCCTTGGAAGTCCTGAGGCGAGAGAGATAATAGAAACCCAAGCGGATTTCGATGACCACGTGAAGACCGCGAAGGCAATACTTAAGAGGCCAAAGCTCCTCGCAAGGCTGATAAAGATAAGCCCCGCCATAGTCAGAACCCTCCTGTGAGGTGGTTGGATGGCAACGTGGAAGATGGGTCTCCAAGAGGAGTATCTTAAGGCCATAGCGGAGGGAAGAAAGAAGGTCGAGGGTCGCTTGTACGACGAGAAGAGGCAGGGGATAAGGCCCGGAGACACGATAATCTTCGAGAACAAGCTCATGTGCGTGGTGAAGGACGTCCGCGTCTACTCATCTTTCAGGGAGATGCTGGAGAAAGAGGGTCTTGGGAACGTTTTGCCGGGTGTGGAGAGCATAGAAGAGGGCGTGAAAGTTTACAGGCGGTTCTACAGCGAGGAGAAAGAAAAGAAGTACGGCGTTGCGGCGATAGAGGTCGAACCGGTGGGGTGGGTGGGGGAGCCGCTCACCTAGCGAACCCCTCAAACTCCCTCTCAATCTCATCGATACGCTTTTTGGCCGCCATGTATTCCCCCTAGTCATGTATCCCGAAGATAACATCAAAGCGTAGCCGTTGTCCGCGTTGAACCTCGGTTTATCTTTCTTCACTAAACGAACCACCCAAAAAGGAAGGAAAATTCAGAGGTACCTCTCCTTCACCCAGCGGATGAAGTAGCTCGGGTCGAGTTCCTCGCCGATGGAGTTCTTCAGGAGCTCCTTCGGTGGATAGATCGAGCCGTACCTGTGGATCTTCTCGCGGAGCCAGGCCTTCATCGGCCCGAAGTCCGCACTGGCGATGTGCTCTTCCACGTTAATATCCTTCTTCATGTGGTAGTAGAGCTGGGCCGAGAGGAGCGTTCCTATGCTGTAGGTCGGGAAGTAGCCGACGGTTCCATGCGCCCAGTGGATGTCCTGCAGAATTCCCTCGGCGTAGCTCTTCGGCCTTATGCCGAGGAGGCTCTCCATCTCTTCGTTCCAGAGCTCGGGTAAATCCCTCGCCTTGACGCCCTCGTTGAGCATCATCCTTTCGAGCTTGAAGCGGAGCAGGATGTGGAAGTTGTAGGTGACGACGTCTGACTCGGTCCTGATGAAGTCCGGGCGAACCATGTTGAAGTACAGGTAGACGTCCTCAGGAGTGTAGTTCGCCATGAAGGGCAGGTTCTCCCTGAGAACGGGGTGTATGAGCTCCGCGAACTCCATGCTCCTTCCAACGATGTTCTCCCAGAAGCGGCTCTGGCTCTCGTGGATTCCGAGGGAGACGCCGCCGGCAATCGGACTGAACATGAACCTCTCGTCCTGCTGAAGCTCGTAGAGCGCGTGACCGAATTCGTGGACGGTGCTCAGTATAGTTCTCCTGAAGTCGTAGCCCTCATACCTGGTGGTTATCCTGACATCGCGGATACCGAACTCCGTCGTGAACGGGTGGGCAGAGACGTCCAGTCTCGCGCGAACCCCAAGCGGATAGCCAAACTTCTGGAGTATCCATACGTTTACGCGCTCCATCCACTCCCTCTCGTACTTCTCCTTCTCAAGCGGGTGGCTCCGGGGAACCTTACCCTCCTCCATTATCCTCTCAAGGAGGGGTTTGAGCTCCCTCTCAAGCCTGTCAAACATCCTCTCAACTTCTTTGGTCGTCAGTCCTTCCTCGAACATGTCGAGGAGCGCATCGTAGGGCTCGTCCTCGTATCCGAGGTAATCAGCCGCCCTCTTGGCGAGGTCTATGATCCTGTCCAGCCAGGGCTCAAACTTGGAGTAGTCGTCGCTCCTCTTGGCCTCCTCCCATGCTTTGGTCGCCTGGCTCGTTACCTCACTCATCTCCCTGAGGAACTCCGGCGGGAACGAGCGGCTTATCCTTATCGAGCGGTCGAGAACCCTGACAACGCCCCTCTCGTACTCGTTGAGGCCTTCTATGGATTTAGCCTTCTCCACCAGCTCGACGAACTCCGGCTTGAGGAGGAACTCCTGGCTCAGGACGGAAAGCTCGCCCTGGGCGACGCTCCTCTCAAGTATCCCCTCCTTGGGCATGTTGACCTCCATGTCCCAGCCGAGGACGCTCTGGGCGTGGCCTATGGCCCAGATGCGGCGGTATCTCGTAAGTATCTCCCTGACTGTCTCGTTCTGGAAGACGCTTTCCATGGAAATCACCCCGTTTTCTTTGATAAAATCTCCCTCTTCGGCGCTTTTAACCTTTTCGATGTTCATCTAAACGTGTGGGTAGAAGCCGATTACTCAGACCGGAAATTGCTTAAAGGGGTTGGCACAAGTCTGTGAAAAAGCAGGTGTTGGTGATAATCATGAAGCTTGACCTGGCGGTGCTCGGTCACGTCTCAATAGACCACATCAGGTTTCCGGGAAGGGATGAGATAATCTACCCAGGGGGTGCGGCCGCGGCCGTGGCTACATCCGCCGCTTTAGCGGGAGCGAGGGTCGGCCTGATAACCAAGGTGGGCGAGGACTTCCCAAAGGAATGGCTCAAAAAGCTCTCGTCCGTTCTTGACGTCAGGGGCGTTCAAATCCTGCCCGGCAAAACGATTCACATATACATGATTTACCACGAGGACGGGAGCGTTGACGCGCCCGTTGAGATGGGTGTTGCCCGGAACATGGGCGAGACCCCAATTCCCGAGGAGTACATGGATGCGGGCCTGTTCCATATAGCCCCGATTCCACCGGAAGAACAGCTCAAGGCCCTAAAAAGACTGGAAGGTAAGATGGTAAGCCTCGATTTTAACCCTACCTACATGGAGGACTACAGAGAGAGAACCGACCTCATGAGGGAGATAGTGTCGAGGGTCGAGGTGATATTCCCCAACGAGAGGGAAGCGTTGACGATAACCAGGGCCCCAACGGTGGAAGAGGCCGCCAGAAAGCTCCACGAGTGGGGAGCGAAGCTGGTTGTGATAACACGTGGCGAGAGGGGGGTTCTGCTCTACGACGGCGAGTTCAGGGAGTTCCCGGCTCTTCCGATAAGCGAGGACGAGATAGTCGATCCCACCGGTGCGGGGGATGCCTTTGCGGGCGGTTTTCTGGCGATGTACTCCAGGGGGAGAGGGGTTGAGGAGTGCGTTAAAAAAGGGCTGGAGATGGCGAGAGAAGTGCTGAAAAAAACGGGGAGCTGGAGCATCTAAGACGCCGCAGACCATATAAAGAGGTACAGCACCACGAGGAGCAGCGCCGCCAGTGCGGTCACTTCAAACCTCGGGAGTGCCGGGGAGAGCATCGACATCAGCAGATAGGTCGGAAAGGACATCGCCACCGCCGCTATCAGGATGAGATAGTGTTCCCTCGGGGCGCGCTCCCTGTCCAGGTAGCCCATCTCAATGGCTAGGACTGCCAGCACCATCACCGTGAGGCCATAGAGGCCTCCAGTTCTCGTATAGATGAGGAAGGCCGACGTTGCCAGCAGGAAAAGCACACCCATGAAGTACCACTGGACGGCCATGAGCGCCAGGGGGATCAGCAGGAGCGTCCTGATATCACGCATCCCAAGGAGTACAACGAGGGGAACCAGCGGTACGAGGGAGTAGAGCCTTCTCTTAATCCTCACAGCCCAACCACCTCCGCTACCGCAGCCTCAAGGGGCTTTCTGACGTCCCAGTCTATTATGATCCCGTAGGCCGACATCTTCATCAGCATCGCCCTCCTCTGGAGGGTTAAGAGCTTCACTGCCAGCTCCTCCTCGCGGCTCTTTGGCCTGGAGGCAGTGTAGGGGTTCGGGCTTATGACAACTACTCTGTAGCCGTACCTGGCCATTATTTTAAGCGCCTCCCGGCTTTCCTCTGTTAGGAGGGGGGAGAAGTACAGGAGCTGGGCTTTTGGGGGAAAGCGCGCTTTTATGAGGTGTTCGACCTGATAGGCTATCATGTTGTTCTTATCGGGTTTCGCCGTGCTCAGGAAATCTATGCACTTGAAGAAGTGCCTCTTGCCGTAGTCAATGCGAACCCAGAGCGGAACGTCTTCCGCAAGCAGGAGGCCAAAGCTGGTTCCGTTGTTGAGGGCGTTGAGCATCAGTGAAGCGGCCGCCCTAACCAGGTGGTCGAAGACAGCACTGCCGGTGTAGGAGGCATCGACGATGAAGACGACATCGACCTTGCGCTCGCTCTCGTACTCGTTGGCCATTATCCTGCCCGTTCTCGCGGTGGCCTTCCAGTTTATTATCTTAAGAGGGTCTCCGGGCTGATACTCCCTGATCGCGTGGAACTCAACCCCCTCCCCCACCCTCGGCGAGGGAAGCGGACCGACCGTTATTTTGGTTCCTCTTGTGGAGTAGGGCGTTGGAACGTCAGTGATCATTGGAACGCCCACTATCTCACTGTAGACGTCCACCTTTCTGTCAATCCTGAAGAAGCCAAATGGGTCGCGGTAGCTCAGTCTTACCCAGTTGAACTCGTGGATTCCGCGCTTAACCCGAACCCGGTATCTTATCTCCCTCTCATCCCCAGGTCGAAGGGAAAGGACGTGCTCCCTGTGTCCCTCCACCAGCTCCAGGCCAGGGGGGATGTCCTCGGTGATCTTCAGGGTGGGTATCCTCTCGTGGGACTTGACCCTGAGGACTATCTCAATTTCAGTTCCCTCAAGGAAGCGGTTGTGTGGGATCAAGCGCTCTATCTCGACGTTGAGGCGTGGTTTGAAGAAGAACACCGCTATAAAGATGAGCCAGATTATCGGAAGCGTCAGATACACCAGCTCCCAGCGCAGGAGAAGGAAGGCGAACATAACGATGAGCCAGAGGGCTATGAGAACCTCCTCTGCCTTCTCCGTTGGGAGCATCTTGTCCGTGGGCGCCTCTTCCTTCTCCTCAACGGGGACAGTGCCGTAGAGCGGGGGTTGGGCCTGCACCTTTTCACCTCACTCAAACTTGGGAACCGGAACGCGCTCGAGGAGCTTCGCCATTATACTCTCCTGGCTGACCTTCGTGTACCAGAGCTCTCTCTTCAGGATGAGCCTGTGGCTCAGCGCCGGGACTGCGACGGCCTTTACGTCGTCGGGAATGACGTAGTCCCTGCCCTCAAGTGCGGCATAGGCCCTGGAGAGCTTGAGCAGGGCAAGGCTTCCCCTGGGGGATGCCCCAACCTCTATCTCCTTCTTGTCCTCCCTCGTTGCCAGGACTATGTCGGTTATGTACTCCAGGATTGCGTCGCTGACGTAAACGTCCTCTATCGTTCTCTGCATCTCGACGACCTCCTCTGGAGTCAGGATGGGGGTTATATCGACCTCCTCCTTCTTTCTGGCCATCCTCCTCCGGAGTATTTCAATTTCCTCACCCCTGCTGGGATATCCAACGCGGAGCCTGACGAGAAATCTGTCGAGCTGTGCCTCCGGGAGAGGGTAAGTCCCCTCCTGCTCTATCGGGTTCTGGGTGGCCACGACTATAAACGGCCTCTCCAGCTCGTAGGTGTTTCCCTCAACGGTAACCTGCCTTTCCTGCATGGCCTCAAGCAAAGCGGACTGGGTCTTGGGTGGGGCACGGTTGATCTCATCGGCAAGGAGTATGTTCGTGAAGATTGGGCCCTTCTTAAACTCGAACTCAAGGGTTTTCTGGTTGAAAACGCTGACGCCCAGAATATCGCTGGGGAGAAGATCCGGCGTGAACTGAACGCGCTTGAACCTGACCCCCAAGGCGGTCGCAAAGCTCTTTGCCATGAGAGTCTTGGCGAGGCCAGGCAGGTCTTCTAGGAGTATGTGTCCATCGGCCAGAATTGTCGTCAGTATGAGCTTCAGCACCTCATCCTTTCCGACTATGGCTTTCCTGACCTCCTCAAGGACGGCATTACCCTTGGAGCTTACCTCTTCTATCTTCATATAGATCCTCCTCCACAATTTTTAGAGCCCTTTCAAGGTTATCGAGAAAATCCCCCTCCGAACGGAGGGCCTTAATCGCCTCGTTGGGTTCGGAGGTGAGGGAGTGAAAGGCCTTGTCATAATCATCGGAGAGCATGGCGTATATTCCGGCTATCTTCTCCTCAAGAAGGGAACGGGCGACCTTCCCTTTCTTGGCGCGTTCTATGAGGGTCACCATCCTTTCGATGTCGGTTTTTCTTTTGACCCTAAGCTGGCGCTTTCTTTTGGGGAGGGGAACCCGTATCTCAAAATTAAAGAGGATAAAGGCCAAAAAGCTGCCCAGAATCAGGACGGCCAGCCATCTAACCATGTACGATCCCGCGATTATAGCGATGACCAGGGGGATCGTGGCTATTGCGAGGGCATAATTAAACTTCATTCACACCCCTCCTCATCGTGCGATAAACTTCCAGTGCCCTCTCGGCATCCTCCCATGTTATTTTTTCGGGGGCATATTTTGCCTTTTCGAAAAGCCGGGTCAGTTCGATGAAAGCGTCGTGCATGTACTCCACATGCCTGACATGTTCCCAGTGTGTCCAGCTCTCCTCGTAGGGGACACCCAGGTAGCTGAGCCAGAGAACGGCGTTCTTGTATATTCCCACAATGGCCTCTCTTGGGTTCTCGAACATCTCAAGACCGAGTTCATCAAGTTTTTTATCAAACAGCTCGGCCCGGAGCTTCATCTCCCTACGCTCCTTTTTCCGCAGGTAATCCCTGTACTGGATCACGGCAAGGTATGCAAAGACCGCTATTGCCACAAGGAGAACCGCATATAGGATGTACTGGGAGGGGAGGGAGCGCCCAAACGTCGATGCCGGCGGGGTGTTGTTGTAGTAGGCGGGGGATTGGGTGGTGGACTGAAGGGGAGGAGAACCGTTCACCGAGCCGTTCAATGCGGTGGTGTTGTTTGACGGGAATCCGGGGGAAGAATTCGTTTGAATCAGGTACAGAACGAGAGCGATTCCCAGTCCCCCCACGGTCATCATGATGTACCGGACGAGAAAGCCCGTGCCCTCAGAGTCAAGCCTCCGAAAGGGATCCCTCCACCCAAGAAGGACGCCCACAATAAGGAATAGCCCGACTATCGCGAGAACAATAAGAAAGACGCCGGCCCAGGGAGCAGAACTGCCCCTCGATAGGTCTGAGGTAGTTGCATTCTGAGTAGCCATCAGCATCATCAGTGAAAACAGCAGTCCAAAGAGGGCCAAGAATTTTACCCTGGTGGACATTTTTATCAGAGAGTTTGGAGAGGGCAGGTTTAAAAGCTTTTACCCCCAGGTAAAGGTCAGGTGATGACGGTGGAGAAGGTTCCAAGGCTTTACGTTGAAGCTCCCCCCGAGGAGTGCATTGAGGGGAGAGAGGCAATAAAAGACTGCGTTATCATCAGCGGGAACGTTGAGGTGTGGCTGAAGAGGGGTGAAAAAGTTCCAGACTTCATCGATGTGGAGGGCCCCAAATTCCTCGCGAAGGAAGTTTACGACAGGTTTTATCTCTACGTTGATAGAATTGAGGGTAAGCTGCTCAAGGATGCGGTTCTGGTCCTCCCAGATGGAAGAACGAGGATATACCTGAAGAAGGGCGATGAACTGCTCCTGCTCCCGGTGGAGGGATATACGAAAACCCTGATAGCGAACGTCGGGAACAGGGTGAGAACCGGCGACGCCTTCGCGGCGGTAACCACGAGAAAGGGGGAGGTTCACTACCTCAAGCCCCCCAGGACCGGGACGGTCGTGTTCATAGACGAGGTAACGAACAGGCCGCACTACGTTTACTACATCCTACCCGAGGAGTAGGTCCTTTCTTTACCCTTCCATCCCAACAACCATCGCGTCTATGCTTGACTTGAGGGCCAAGATTATTCCGTCTAGGGAATCCATGCCCTTGAGGGTTCTTGTGTGCTTGGCGCTTGTTATTATCAGCGACCACCTGAACAGGTTTTCCTTCACCTCACGGCTCTGGAACATGGCTATGAACCTCTCGCCGTCCTTTGAGACCTCGACTATCTCAACATCAGTATCTCCGAGTTTCGTGGAATAAACGTCTCTGACGGTGAGGTCGCCGTATTCCTTCCGAAGAATTTCGGAGAGATGTCCCATGATATCACCCATTTTTAAATGGTGTGACGTTCTTTATATAGTTGCCGTGTTTATCGTTCAAAGTGGAAAAACACCAAAACCGTTATAAGGCGCCGGGTCAAGCCACCATGAAGAGACTTTTGGAGTTGAAGGAAATGAAGATCGAAGCTGGAGATTTTGTGGTGTTCCACTACGTGGGCAGATTTGAGAACGGTGAAGTTTTTGATACCAGTTACGAGGACATCGCCAAGGAAAACGACATATACGTTGAGGAGAGGGAGTACGGTCCCCTCGGGGTCAACGTCGGCGTTGGTGAGATAATTCCCGGCCTTGACGAGGCCCTCATAGGCATGGAGATAGGGGAGAAGAAGACGGTCACCGTTCCTCCGGAGAAGGCCTACGGAATGCCCAACCCGGAGCTCGTTATTGATGTTCCCGTCTCCGAGTTCACCAACGCAGGCCTGGAGCCGATTGAAGGGATGTACGTCATGACCGACTCGGGAATAGCCAAGATAGCGAAGGTCGGTGAGGAGAGCGTCACCCTCGACTTCAACCATCCGCTCGCGGGGAAGACCCTCATCTTTGAGGTAGAAATAGTGGACATCCAGAAAGCTAAAGAGGAAGAGGCCTCAAGCGGCGATGTTGAGGCCTGATGCGCCCTGGAAGACCGCTATGCCCATCACCATAAGCAGCAGGCTGTATTTGATGCCTGCTGAGTATTTCCCTTCTCTTATGACACCTATTCCCAGACCTGAAACTATTGCCTGAAGGGCAACGAAGCCCAGAAGTATGGTTCTCACCGTCTCGACCGGAAAGGTCACGTTCCCCGTGCTCATAGCGAACATGACCTGGGCCACTATCCCCAGGATGAGAGGCCCTATGAATCCGCTGGTTATTATGAAAAACATGACCTGCATACCGGTCGAGGCTTTCCTCTCCTGCTTTATCCTGAGTATTTCCCTCACATCGTTTCCCACGTAAACCAGAACGTCGCTCATTGGTGCACCCCTTTCAAGGGCCTCAATGATTATCATCATGGAGCGGTAGATAACCGGGGACTTCATGTTCCTGATCGCAAAGGCGCGGAGTGCCTCGGCGGTTGGGCGACCTTTCTTTATCTCGGAGACTGTCTTCTTGAACTCCTCTGTCAGTGCCCCAAACTTTGCCGTCGTCAGCTCTTCCAGAGCCTCTGAGAAAGAGATGCCTGCCCTAAGGGAGCTGGCCAGGTAGAAGAATGCATCCGGAAGCATTTTTTCCATCTCATCTATGCGCTTAGTGATCCTCCAGTAGGGATATCCAAAGGCCATCCCAGCAAAGAGGGCTACGAATGCCACCACTGCGTAAACAAGTGTGGAGAACAACTCAACGACGAGAGCGCCTATTATTCCAATCAGCAGTGACACTATGAGGTACTCGGCGGCAAGGAAGTTTATACCTGAAGAATATATGAAGACCTCATATCGTCTCATCCAGCGCTTGGGAACTATTCTCTCGACGATTTTTATCAACGCTGAGGACAATCCACCGGCCATCACTGTCACCTCGGCTCTCCTTTCTTGATCATGTTAACCACTATAAACGACAGTGCCGGGAAGGCAAAGAGCAGTATAACCGCCAGGGTCTCAGGGGGCAGTATAAGCTGCTGAGACATCACTGAGCCGGCGAGTATTCCAACGACAAACATTGTGGGCATGACTATAGTCATGAACATGTAGATGAAAGCTATACCATTAACCCTCTGGACATACTCCACCAGTTTCATTCTGTATTCGAAGGCAAAGTCCTCCGCCAGCTTGTAGAGAATCTCGGAAAGGTTTCCACCGAACTTAATTGCCCTCAATATCTGCTTGACGACGCGGCTGACGTTTTCTGAACCCATCTTCTCATCGAACTTTGTAAGGGCATCCTCAAAGGACGAACCAGTTCTCATATCCCTCAATATGAGCTCGAACTCCTCGGAGATGACGCCATAATCTGCACGGGCAACCGAGAGCAGGGCCTCGGAGATACCAACGCCCGCACTCAGGAGGGACGCCATGTGCCTCAGGGCGTAGGGCATGGCTCTCTCTACCTCAACAACCCTGCGCTTCCAGACCATCCTCGGGTAGTACCTCATGTACATGAAACCGCCCACAAAACCCAGGAATCCTACCAGGGCAGACATATCAACCGGAACGTACAGGAGATATGCAAATAGAAATCCAAAGATACCGGCAAAAATCGCCACCGCGAGCATCAGGGCGACATATTTTTCCTTGGGCATTAAGATACTTGCCCTGTAGAGATCCTGATCAAGCCCCCTCAGCGAGTTCGTGAGCGCCTCCACGGGCCCTTTGAAGTAGCGGAGCACGGTCTCGGCAAGCCTCTCAGAAAAGGGTTTCTGTATCTCCTTCTTCCTCCATTCAAGCATCTCCTCGATTTCCTTTTCCTTCTCTGTCTCAGTCTTTTCTCTCTCAATCTCTTTCTGGAGCTCCTTGAGCGCCCTGAGCCTTTCCTGAACACTCTTTCCCTGTGGAATTCTCCTTATGGGCTTTTCCGCTACCTCGACAGTCTTTCCGCCTAGGCGTTCCAAAAAGTCGGTGATGGCTTTAACGACGCCCACGATTATCACCCTAGATTATATTCTTAATCTGTCTGCTGGTTTCGATGCTACTCTCTACCTGAATTTTCTTCAGCAGTGCCTCCTCGTCTATGTAGAACTGTCTTATGTAGTACCCAACCTTCTCTATGCTCCTTATGCCCTTTTCTATCATCCAGTCGAGGATTATCTTGCGCTTCTCCTTCTCGAACTCAAGTTCAGATATGCTCATTCCGGTGTGGTGGGCAAGTGTATTGAGAGTCCTACTGGGAACACCCGTGGGTATAAGCTCGTCCTTCGCGGGATCATACTTGTACAGCTTGTTCAGCTGGACGCTTTCTCCTTCTATACCAGATATCTCTGCAATCTCAGTAATGCGCCTTATGGTTCCCTTCTTCCTGCTGTGGAACCTCACCTGCATTATGATTATGTCAAGGGCAGGTATCATTATCTTTGGAACATTCATCGGGGGGCTCTCAAGACGGACTATGGTTTCCCTCGCGCTGTTGGAATGGATGGTTCCCATACATCCATCGTGACCCGTGTTCATCGCAGTGAACATCGTCCTGGCCTCGGGGCCACGAACCTCACCGACTATGATTCTGTCGGGACGCATACGGAGGGTGTTCTTCACGAGGTCGTCCATCGTGATTTCTCCCCTGCCCTCAACGTTGGGCGGCCTTGTCTCAAGCCTGATCCAGTGCTCAACCGGGAGCTGAAGCTCGGCGGTGTCCTCTATTGTAATAACACGCTCGCTTGGAGGTATAAACATCGCCAGGGAGTTCAGGGTGGTCGTCTTTCCGGAACCAGTACCCCCCGCCACGAGAACGTTGGCAGGTTTAACTCCAAGGCCATCTACAAATATCCAGAGGAGGGCAGCTATGTCCGTGTTCATTGTTCCGTATTTTATAAGGTCAATTATCGTGAGCGGGTCTTTCTTGAACTTACGGATGGTTATGGTGGGACCGTCGAGGCTGATCGGAGGTATTGTGGCGTTTACACGACTTCCGTCCGGGAGACGTGCATCGAGGAGCGGACTCTGCTGGTCTATTCTCCTCCCAACCTCCCTGGCAATGCGCTCTATTATGTTGAGTATCTCCTTTTCCTCCGGAAAGATTATGTTGGTCTTGCACATGTTAAAGCGCCTGTGCCAGACGTACACGGGCCTGTTTGTTCCGATAACCATTATTTCCTCAAGGTTGTCGTCGCGGACGAGAGGATCGAGCTTACCGTAGCCGATCATGGACTGGACTATCATCTCTGTGAGAACCTCAATCCTGCCCTCTGAGAAATGGGGGGCCTCTTCCTTGATCATCCGCCTGACGGCGTTCATGAAGACGCGTCTGCGCTCTTCAAGGTCAGGGAAGGCGCTTGGATCTATCTGGAGTTCAGTTATCGCCCTGTCTTTTATTCTCTTGAACAGCTCTTCCTCCTCACGGCTCAGCTTGGGGAGGCGTATCTCATATATGGGAACGGGCTCACCCTTTACACGGAGTATGCGAACGTTTCCGTATGCATCAAGAACCTCGGCCTTTCCGGCATAGGTGGCCTCCTCCGAGCGAATCGAAGAGCCCAGTATGTCCTGAAGGGTTGAAGGGGGTCTTGGCTTGGGAGCGGGCTTGGGTTTTTTGGGAGGAGTCTTCTCCTCCTTGACAAGTATCTCGCCCAGGAGATCCGCCCCGGTGGGCCTGCTGGTTATCGCCTCCTCAGGGGAAGGACGGCTGAGGATCTCCTCAAGATCGATACCTCCCTCTTCCCTCACAAAAGGAAGGTGCTCCTCCTCTTCCTCCTTTTTCTTGTCCTTCTTGAGCACGTTCTCAAGGAGGTCATCCTCTCCGTTCAGTATCTCATCAATCCACGAGACGGTTTCCTTCTTCTTTTTCTTCTCGTCCAGCACCAACGCTCACCGCCCCTCAGTCTTCCAGCTAACGTGATAGGTTATATCAACACCTCTGCCCATGAATATTATCCAAACCGGGAAGTCGAAGCCTGCCTGTTCGGGCGGTTTAAGCTCCGGGACTCCAACAGATACCCCGCTTATCAGGGTGTTTGAAAGCTGGAACATCCCGGGCATTGATGGAAGAGGCTGTGGCTGGGTCTTCTGGGGTGGGTTGAGGCCCTTGTACTTCCAGATGAACTCCTCCATATAGTCTCTGTAGGTCATCGTGTAGTTCGGGGTGAAGTCGGTCATGTTTGCCCCATCGAAGATGACAGGTATCGCAGCTGCGAAGAAGGTGTTGAATATCCCGGCATCGTTTGGAACGTTGGTCAGACGGAAGGTCACGTCTCCCTCATATCTGAGGATTTTGATGTGCCCATCGATAATCGGGAACATGCTCCTCATGTAGATAACCTTCGGGGTGTTTATAAGCTGAGGATACATTACACCGCAGCTCAAAACGCCGATATCATCAAGATCCTGAACGACTCCGCTGACGCTGCTTCCGTTGTACTCAACGGAGGTTATCTTGGCGGAGTCGCCGCACACCGTCTGGTAATCGACGGTCGGAATTATGTACGAGTAGTGGGACGTTATTCTAAAGTTGACAACAACGGTTTCATACGGCATTATCCAGAATCCAGTGTAGTAGTTCAGGGTCGTTCTCTGAACGTTCGAGATATTGTGGACAACGGTATCTCCCGAAAGGAAGGCCCGAACGCTCTCACTGTTATCCAGCCTGTAAACGGTGAAGTCATAGCGAGGGTTTACAACGATGAACTTGGGGAAGGGGGCGGTGTTGACCATAGTCACGTTTAGATTTATCATAACCTCCCCCATGACCCCGATGTTGTTGTAGGTGTCACCGGGGAGGGTGTACGTAGCTGCGCTGACTAGAGATGCGGCTAACAAAAGAATAAAGAGAGATGCTGTGAGGCGCTTCATTATGATCACCTCATGTTGCGACCTTAGCGATGTACAGGTACTGCTGGTTGGAGAGTATGTCCGGCACGAATATTGAGGGCACCTTTACTATTATCAGGAACTGGGTGTTCGGGTCGAGCACGAGCATGCCAGATTCCTTCTCAAGGTCGACTATCTCCCAGCCGTACGCCCTGAGTTGCTCCTTGACGTCCTCGCTGGCCTGTATCTTGCCGGCCGCGATGGCCTTAAGGATCTCGGTGAGGTCAACGGTGTAGCTGTAGCTGGCGGATGCGCTCTGGCTGGCAGTCTGGGAGTTGGTATATATGTCGCTAATGGCCTGTCCGTTGGTTATGGAAGTGTCGCCCGGCGTGTACTGGGTGTTGTGCTGCTCGGAGTACTGGGTGGATGAGGTGGTGCTCGATGAACTCGTCTGGCTCTGAGCCTCGTTGACGGATATGGTTCCGGCCTGGGTCGGCAGGAGAACAAGCTCAACGTAACCCTCGTTGACTATCTCTTTGAAGGGCGCGTTGGTCGCGTTCTTGGCGAATATCATGATCTTGTCTCCCGGAGCAAGGAAGGCGCCGTTTATCTTGTCCCTTGAGAGGACGAGGGCGATATCAACGAACTCGACCTTGTAAACCTTGTACTGGATGAGCTCCCTATAGTCGAGTATGCCTCCGAGGATGGATTTGGCCTCGGCTTTGGTGACTATCTTCTTGACGTTGTCCCTCTCAAGGATGACGTTCTGGGTCGGGATTGTGTCAATGACGTAGTAGTAGTACTCCCTCCAGAGCTCTAGTAGATACGGGTCGGCGTTTACTGCATTGACCTGCTGCTCACTGGTGGCGCTCATGACCTGTTCTTCGAGGCTGTTCAGGGAGTCAATGACCTTCTTCTTGAGGTTGTCCGGCAGCGGCATGGCGAGAAGCTGGCTGAACTGAGCCTCGATCTGGCTTATCTTCTCCTTCTTGGTCTGGTTGAGCTGACGCTCCATTTCGAGGCGCTTCTGCTCCTCAAGATATGCCTGGTACTGGTTCCACGCCTCCTGATAGGCAGCTTTAACGTCTATCGATTGAACCTCATCAACAGTCTGGGCAGCGTTTATCTTTCTGATTAGCTCATCGCGGGCGTTCTTCCCAAACGTCGTGTTCATGAGCTCACTTCCGGGCTTAAAATAAGTGTTGACCTCGGCGAGCTTTTTGTTCTTGGCCTGGGTGAGTTCCTGGGCAGCACGGTTTTCCATGTAAATGTAAGCCCCTATAGAAATTATCAAAATCACGATTATGACGATTGATGCACCAATGAGAATACGTTTTCTCCTTTCTCTCTCCCTGATACTGCCCACGGGGCGGGGCTTTTTAGGAGGTTTCTTGACAGGGGGCTTGGCCGTTTTAGGGGCCTCAGGCTCTACGCTGGCTTTACCCAGCTCTCTAAGGCGGCGGATTTTCGCCTCGATATCCTCGGACACGTTGAGCACCACCATCAATCGTTATCATAACCAGCTTCTTATGTCGAATAGTTTTTTGAACTTCAATCTTTATTTAGGTTTCGGTGAGATGTATGGAGCGGTTAGAGATTAGAGTAATAAAAATCCGGGGGAAATGTCCCGTTTTTAGCCCCGGGGACAGAATAGTGGTCGAGGGTGCAGAGGTCAACCTGGACGAAACCGACGCCATATGCACCCATGCCTTCGCATCGCTGCTACCGTACATAGTTGCGCTGCGAAAGGGTATTAAGCCCAGCGAACTAGGGCTTGGCAGGGGGGAGAAAGCTTATGTCCAGTGCCTTGACCCCGGACCGCCCTACACGGACGGCGGTACGGTAATCTTTGAGATAACGGTGGTTAGAGATGAAGCAGAGGAAGGCGTGGAGGATAGTAAGGGAGGTAGTTGACGAGGCCGACATCATAGTCGAGGTAGTCGATGCAAGGGACCCGATAGGGACGAGGAACAGAAAGCTTGAGAGGCTCGTCCAGGAGGAGGGCAAACCGCTCCTCATAGTCATGAACAAGGCCGATTTGGTGCCGAAGGAGTGGGCCGAGGAGTACAAGCGGAAGAGCGAGATTCCGGTCGTCTTCATAAGCGCTAGGGAGCGGAAGGGGACGGGAATCCTGAGGAAGGAAATAAGAAAGCTCGCAAAACCCCTGCTCGACGAGAGGGGGAAGGTTAAGGTCGCCCTCATAGGATACCCCAACGTTGGGAAGAGCACGATAATCAACACTCTGAAGGGCAAGAAGGCCGTCGGCACCGCCCCAATACCCGGCTACACAAAGGGAAAGCAGCTGATACGGCTCAGCAGGAAGATATGGCTTTTGGACTCTCCTGGCGTTGTTCCAATAGACGACTTCGACGAGCTGGTCATCAAAGGAGGCTTTCCTGCAGACAAGATAGACGAACCCGTCAAACCCGCTTTGAAGCTCATCTCACGCATCCTCGAAACGAGGAAGGAGGCAATAACCGAGAAGTTCGAAATAGATGGGTTCGAGAGCGAGGAGGAGATACTGAGAAAAATCGGCGAGAGGAGGGGCCTGATAAAGGCCGGGGGCGAGGTCGATATCGAGGAGACGGCGAGGTGGTTCCTGAGGGAGTGGCAGACGGGTCGCTTTACCCTCTTCGGAAGGGAGGAGAAAAGGGAGGAAGAATTTACCTGGGACTTCGAGGACGTCCTGGACGGGATTGAGAAGGACCTGCTCCTAGACCCAAGGAGGATCCTCTGGAAGTACGGAGACGAGTTAAGGAAAAAACTCGACAACCGGAAGCGCGTTGGGATACGGGAGATAGAGGGGTTCACAGTTGGGATAGCGACCGGTTTTAAAAAGTGCGACGGCGGGATAAAGCTCCTCGAAAGGCTCACCGGCAAACACGTTCTGGCGAGCGAGTGCTTCGGGAAGAAGTGGAAGGGTGTAGTGGTAATAATGGAGTGATGCGGTATGAGGCTTTTGCTGACGACCTCACAGGGGATTGAGGATTTAGCCAAGGCCGAAGTTGAGAGTCTGCTCTCCGAGCTGGGAGTTCCGTTTCGAGTGGAGGAAAGGCCCCTCAGCGTTGAGGGGAGGGTTCTGGCAGAGGTAGGCGAGGCCTTCTACACCGATGAAAAGGGACGGAAGAGGGAGCTGAGCGTTCCAACCTATCTGAACGAGCGTTCAAGGCTCCTCCACCGTGTAATAGTCGAGATGGCCAGCGAGAGGTTTGAGGGAATCGGCGACGAAGAGCCCGAGAAGGCGCTGAGGAGGATAGAGGAGTTCATCTCAGGGCTTCCTGTGGAGCAATACGTCAAAACCAGCGAGAGCTTCGCCGTGAGGAGCTTCCGAAAGGGCGAGCACAGGATAACGAGCCTCGACATTGCGAAAACAGTTGGAAAGGCAATCTTCGACCGCCTCTCCCGCTTCGGAACGCCGAGGGTCAACCTCGACCACCCCGCGGTTATTTTCAGGGCCGAGCTGGTAGGCGAGGTCTTCTTCCTCGGGATAGACACGACGGGAGACAGTTCCCTCCACAAGAGGCCGTGGAGAGTCTACGACCACCCCGCGCACCTAAAAGCGAGCATAGCGAACGCACTGATAGAGCTGGCCAAGCCGGACGGGGGCTCTTTCATAGACCCATTCTGCGGCTCCGGGACGATTCCAATAGAGCTCGCCCTAAGGGACTACTCAGGAAGGATAATCGGCCTTGAGAAGTACCGCAAGCATCTGCGTGGAGCTGAGATGAACGCACTCTCGGCGGGGGTCTTGAAGCGGATTGAGTTCATCCTCGGCGATGCCACCAGGCTGAGCGAGCACGTTGAGGACGTTGACTTTGCCGTCAGCAATCTCCCCTACGGTTTGAAGATAGGAAGGAAGAGCATGATACCGAGGCTGTACTCGGAGTTCTTCTCGGAGCTGGCGAAAGTCCTTGAGAAGCGCGGCGTCTTTATAACGACCGAGAAGAGGGCGATAGAGAGGGCCATAACCGAGAACGGCTTCGAGATCAGGCATCACAGGCTCATAGGGCACGGAGGGCTCATGGTGCACACCTATGTGATAGAATAGCGAAAAATCCAAGGGAAGAAAAAACAGGGCTCAGACCCTCAGGGCCTTAACTGCACTGAGGGTCTCTTTGAGGTCTTCATAGCCGTAGCGGAGGTATTTCCTTCCCTCTTCTTCGTAACCGTCGGCGAAGGCGCTCCAGGCCCTGTTGAGGGCCCTCTCGCCCCTGCTGAAGATGCTCATGATCTTTCCGTAGGTCATGAGGCCTTCAATGCGGAGCGGCTGGGCCTTCTCGGCGAACTCGTCGAGCTCCTCAAGTATCTTGGTGAGCTCGGCGTGGGCCTTCTCAGCCGGGGCGTCGAGGACCTTCTCAAGCCTGGCCAAGGCGTCGCCAAGGAGCCTCTCAAGCTCCCTGACTCCACCGGTTCCGCTCTCGGCGGCCCTGTGGAGCTCCTCCCTCGCACCCTGTCTCCTGAGGAGTATTCCCGCTCCCATCACCACGAGGGAAGCTGCTAAACCGCCCCACATTGGCGGTATCCTGGCGGCGGTTATTGAACCAGCTATGAGTCCGGCTGTGAGGAGGACGTTTCCGATGAGCTTCTTCATTTCCATCACCTCACGGGTGGAGCACTCCGAGCACTGTGAGAACCGCGAAGAGAAGGGTCATCGCGGCCTCACCGACCATCAGCCCCGCTGCCACTGGGAGGACCTTCTCGGTTATGAACTCGCTGCCCTTCTTCCTCTTGGCTATCTCATGGACGATACAGCCAAGTCCGTAGGGCAGGATGTAGAGCATCGGCAGGTACATCGACAGGCCGACGAGGACGCCGAGTCCCGGTATTCCGCTCATCGAGAGGGCGAAGCCGAGGATTCCGCCGGCGATGAACTTGTCCACCGGGACGTTGCCGCCGAGAATGGCCTCAACCATGGACTTGAGGGCCATCGCCTGCGGTGCCGGGACGGCCTCATTTCCTATGCCGTAGGCCTTCCAGATGAGGCCGACGACGGTGAGGGCTATTATCGGGCCGAGCCAGGCGGTGAGGAGCTCGACCTTCTGCTGTCTTGAGGGAATACCGCCGACGAGGTGGCCGGTCTTGAGGTCCTGCATCATGTCCGCTGCACCGGATATGGCGACGCCGACGGTGGCTCCGAGGAGTATGGTCAGCGGCACCTGCTTCCCCGTGAGGTAGAGGAGTATCATGACCGACACGAGGGAGAGGCCGGAAACCGGGCTCCAGTCGGTCATTCCGGTGGACATTGCCACGAGCAGCGAGGCGACGAATATCCAGGCGACACCGACGAGGGCTGTGAGCAGGCTCCTGCCGATGCCGAGGTTGCCGAGCCTGTAGGTGGTGGCCAGAAGAAGGAGGAAGGCCAAAGCTATTCCCGCGTAGAGGTACTTGATCGGGAGCTCCTCGTTCCTGCCGGTTCCGAGCTTGCTCGCGTTGGCTATGCTCCTGAGGGCGACTATGATGACCGGCATCGAGAGTATGAGGCCGGCTATCGAACCGCCGAGGAGCATACCGATGCCGAGGGGCCTGGTCATGTTGGCGTAGACGAAGCCGCTGATCGCGCCGCCGGTCACGTCGCTCGGGAGCCAGCCGAGGCTCTTGACTATCGGGGTTATGATGTAGTAGGAGAGTATTCCACCGGCGAGGACTATGAGGCCGTTCCTTCCGGTGATGAGGCCCATACCGAAGACCATCAGCGAGAGGGCCATGGCGAGGCTGACCCAGTCGGGGAGGTGGAGCATCGCGCCGAGGTCAACGTACTCCGGGATGACCTCCGGGAGGCCGAGCACCGGGAACTGCTGGATCAGGTAGACGGCCGCGCTGACGGCCATGCCGAGGAAGAGCAGCCTGGCCTTCTCGATTCCGCTTCCCGGGGTCTTGAGGACGGTGGCAACTGCCGTACCGGTCGGGAAGCGAAGCCTGTCTATCTCGATCATCTGCTTCCTCAGGGGGATGATGAAGGTGATTCCCAGTATCGCCCCGGCCGCGGTGGCGAGGAAGAAGTAGGTCGTGTTTATCTCCTGGTGCAGGCCCATGATGTAGAGCGCCGGTATGGTGAAGATGACTCCCGAGACAGATATGTTGACTGCCGAAGCTATGGTCTGGACGATGTTGTTCTCGACGACGGTTCCCTTCTTGAGGATTCCCCTCAGCACACCCCAGCCGACGATGGCCGCTATGGCCGAACCGCCGGAGGTGAAGCCCATTATCATCCCAGCGTAGGTGAAGCTGGCCGCCATAAAGGCGCCCCAGATGACACCGAGGATTACCGCAGCGGGAGTTATTTCGCGGTAGGTCTCGTCCGAATCCTTACGCTTCCAGGTCGCTTCTCCAAGCTTCCAGTTGGCGTCCGCCATCTCCCAACCTCCTGTACGGTTATGAGCATTCATGTCCACGTGCCTGCAGGACGTGCAATCCTTAGATATCGCCCTTTTCCAAAATATAAAGTTTTTCAGACCTGCAAAGGTCAAGAAAGCGAAGATAAAACCAGGAACGGGTCAAAAGAGACTCTTATGCCGTTTTTAGTATCAGCATGAATAAAAGTTCATCAGTAAGATGAACAGGTGAACACTAACGCACATTACGACATTGAAGTCTCGAAGGGCATTTGCCTGGCAGTTTAAGGGTTCGAACGATTGTCAATGGAAGTTGGAAAACCTGAACAAATTTGGAGAAAGGGGGAGGAAAAACGAATGAAGCCGCCATCAGCGACCCCGGATCTCGATGTCAAGAACCGCCTTCCCGTCACCGGAATTTCTGATGATGACTTTCCACTTTCCCTCCGGGAGCTCAACGGCGGTGTCAACTTTCTTCACCATCCCAAAGTCCTTCAGGACGCCGTTATCCCCGGCTATCCTGACCTCAATGGGGACATCTGAGGTTATCTTAACCGTCAGGTTCACGGGGCCGGAAAATGGGTACACCAGTTCGCTTCCTGGGGAGAGTGTCTGTCCCCTGGAGTAAACGAAGTTCCCGCCCTTCAAACAGCCGGCCGAGAACACCGCCGCAGCAACCAGAACGAGGAGGAGGGGAGCGAAACGCCTCCGCATCGTACCACCCACAGAAGTCACAGAAAAAGAACTTAAAAAAGTTTCTCAGCAGAGTATTGACTCCTCGGCCAGAACGTCCTCTTCAAGCTTCCCTATGCCCTCTATCCAGGCCTCCACCCTATCACCGTGCCTCAGCGGGCCAACCCCCGGGGGGGTTCCGGTCGCTATTATGTCACCCGGTTCGAGGGTCATTATTCCCGAGACGTACTCGATTATCTCCGGGATTTTGAATATCATCTCGCTTGTCCTTGCGAGCTGTCTAACCTCTCCATTGACCCTGAGGCCGAGTTCAAGGTCATCGATGTTTAACTCGCGCCTGTCAACGACCCTCGGGCCGACCGGGGCGAAGGTGTCGAAGCCCTTCGAGACAGTCCATGGAAGGCCCCTCCGCTTGGCCTCCCACTGCAGGTCTCTGGCCGTTACGTCCAGCAGAATCGTGTAGCCGAGGACGTAGTCCATAGCCTTCTCGGCCGGAACCCGCTTTGCGCGCTTTCCGATTATCACCGCCAGCTCGACCTCGTGGTGAACCTCCCTGCTCTTTCTCGGGAGGATTATGGCCTCGTTTGGACCTATGAGCGAACTCGGCGGTTTGAGGAATATCACAGGCTCCTTCGGCACCTCATGCCCGAGTTCCTTCGCGTGCTCGGCGTAGTTTCTTCCAAGACAGACTATCTTGCTGGGCCTCAGCTCATAAAAACCGTCGCGGAACGGAAGGCGAACCATCTCCAACACCGGTGAGGGTTGGGGTTCGGGGGTTATAAAACGCTCGCAAAGGATAATAACCATGACGCCGAAGTTTCACCGGTGAACCCGATGAGAGTCGTCGTCCTGAAGGAGAGGGGAAGCACGGTTGCGCTGGCCGTCCTGGGAATCTTTACGGTACTGTTCATGGCGATTCTCGCCTTTGTGCTCGTCAGCGTATCGGAGGGCAGGCTGCTGATCACGGCGTTCTTTGCGTTCTTCCTGCTGATAATGTTCTCCGGAATTTACGTGCTGATGAAAAAGCGGAGGGAGTACAGGCGTGCCGAGAGCTTTGCAGGCCTATCCGGCTTTTCCGGCTCGGAGGTCACTTTTCCAGAGGAGCTTGAGTTCGAGGTCGGAACACTGGAAATGAGGGGCTACTGGGTCGGGAGCGGAAGGAACAGGAGCTACCACGTGGAGAGGAAGTTCATCTCCAAGGAGAAGAAGAGGGCTCCACGGGCTCCCTTCATGGACTCACCGTTCAAGGTGGCCGTTTCCCCAGACGGAACCGGCTTCGTAAAGGCTCCCGCCGTGAGAATAATCGACGAGCTTTACAAGAACATAATGTTGCTTTTCTTTACCGACGAGGGTGAGGTCAGGGGGAGCGGCACGGTAACCGTTGCCACGGAGAGCGACTCCGCCCAGGTGAACTATCGTGGAGAGGGGAAGTTCATAGCCGGAACGGTTTACTCCACCCTCACAAAGGCTAGGCGCGTAAAGGTGGCCCTTACTTCGAAGGGCTTTGAGTACGAGAAGGTCGTCGGAAAGGGCGGGAGCTTCGAGTTCCGCGAGAGAATGCTCCCGGAGGAGAAGGTAACGATGGTATGCTCTTACCTCACGGTAACGCCGAAGATGGTCGCTGAGTCCCTCGGCGGAGGAACGATACTCCTCGGCCACAGTGAGTTCATAATCAGGGGCATCCTGGACATAAGGCTGAGACCAGACGTTAGAGCAGAGGAGACGTTCAGAGTAGAGCTGAAAGGAGAAGAGACCGGGGAAGAAAAGGAGTTCGAGGGGGAGTGGGGCGTGTTTTAGCCCCTAATTGACCTCCACCTCTATCCCATCGACCTCGAACTTCCGGTTTACGTTGGCTATCCACTCATTCGGGTCAATTACTATCATCACCGGCTTTGCCTCCAGCGTAATATCTGCGCTTCCAAGACCATTCTCCACCCTGACGGTCATGTCCACGAACTTGGCATTCTCCGTAACCACTCTAACCTGAACGGGCATCGTGAAGTTGCTCCTGTCAACGAGTTTAAAGACGAGCCTGTACGAACCACTCTCGTTGGTCACGGTAAGGTTCTCAACGGTGTAGTCCGGTAGCAACGTTGAGTTGAACCATTCGCTGAAGAACCAGTCGAGGTCTTCCCCAGAAACGTTCTCAAAAATCCCCTCAAGATCGGTCAAGCCACACTCTGTCCCATGGCACCGTATTAGGGCCTCGTGAAGTCCTCTATAGAACGTTTCGTCGCCGAGGACGAACTGGAGGGAACGGAGGGTAAATGCTCCTTTAGTGTACAGCACCGTGGATACGTTGCGATTCCTCAAATCCAGCAGGTTCTCTGACATGGCATCGTGGATCGAGATCGACCTCCCATATTCGACGACGAACTTTTCATTTAGCTCCAGGTACGTATTAAAGCGAGCAGGTATGATACGCCTCATGGCAAGGGACTGCAGGTAGGAGGCAAAACCTTCGTTGAAATACTTGAAATCCGCGTATCCAGCGAACCAGATATGGGCGAGCTCGTGCGGTATGGAACCGGTTCTCTTGCGGACGATGAGCTCGATGCCACGCCTCTCACCTATGACGACCGAGTTGGTGCCGTGTATCATAAAGGAGCCCATGAAGTCGGGGTTAACCGCTAGATGTATGTCGCCAAAGGGCCTGAGTCCAGTGACATTGACGTAGGTTTCAACGGATAATTTTATGATATCCTCCAAGTACTCCCAGTAGCGTGGGCTGTACTGTCCATTGGGGATATAAACAGTCACGTTGATGCCCGCCGCGGGGACTTTCTTGACGACCACCGGGCCGTCGTTGATGAAGGAGCCAAAGAGGAGTTGAAGGAGATTTTCACCGCTCAGCGTTCCAGAACCGTTGAAGGCCCCAAAGCCAGGCACCACAAGGGTGTATCCCTCGGGCAGGGAGTACGTCATGTTGAGGCCCACCGGCTCGGCCCCAATATCCCACCATGTGAGGGGCGAACCCGCGTATTGCTCAGGTAGGTCGAGAAAGACCGGGTATTTCAGCGAGTACTTTATCTCTCCACGGAGGTCTTTCCTCGATGAATTGAAGCGTATCTCATAGACCGTTAAATAGCTCCGTGTTATCGGACGGCCAAAAGCCTCTTCAAAGAAAATCCTGCCCCCGCTGAGGCGGGAGAGGTCAACGGGAACGCCCTCAATCGTCAGGTTGAGCCTCAGAACATCAGGGTCGTCGGGAACGCCGGTGAGGGCAAGATAGATGACGTTCTCCGAGACGTTTGAAAGAACAAAGTCGTAACGGCCCCTGATCGTGCTCCCGTCGTACTCGATGGTGAGGTTACCCCGCTGGATCGCGGTGGGGGAGTAGATGTTATCGAGGAGCGGACCGCCCTCGTCCATGCTCAGGTTTTCTACGATTGGGTTTTCAGGGTAGATTATAGAGAAATCCGGGGATTCCTCTGGAGTTCCGGTCGTCAATGGACTGGAAGATGCCGTGTCCGTCTGGGAAGTGCCCCCAAGACAGCCGCTCACGAGAACCACGATGATAAGAAGGAGCGCCAAAGAGCCCTTCCTCATTTTTACGCACCAGTAAAAGTTAAACCTCCAGGAGTATAAAAAGGTTTTGATGGAGGATTAAAAATCCGACCCACTCTCTTCATCACCCCAATAGAAGAACGCCCGAGGGGGTAAAATGGAATTAGAGACAGTCACTTTACCCGTTTCTCAAAAACTTTTATCACCCATTCCCTTTCACTTACAAGTGGTGGATTTTTCGAGAATTCAACCACGAAACGAGAAGTATCACCTATTTTCTCCGTTCTCGTGGAAAGATAGAACTTACAGCACTCTTCAAACCCCATAGACTTCAGGAGTTCTCCCATAGCTGATGAAACAGATCTAACTTGAATAAGCTTCACCTCAGGGTATTTTTTAGGGAGCTCTTGAACCAGTGTCTCAAAAGCAGTAGCAACCTTCTCATCATCGTCTTTTGTCAAAAATGGATTTGGGGACAGATCAAAGATAATAAGCCGAGAATCTTGGACGAAGTACCTAACGCCCAGGATATAATTCGAAAGCTTTGGAATGCCACCGTCGCCATAGTGAATACTGGCACACCTGAATTCGTTTCCGCCGTAAAAAATCTCTAAAAGTTTGTTTTCTATCTCCGTTTTGGCCTTCCTTCGAGCCACGTATTCCACCCATCGGGCGTTCTCAAAGAAGCTACATGAATTACCCTCAAGTGCAATGAAAAATTCTCCGCCAGGATACTCTTCATTTAGCAGTCTAAGCTCTTGGTCGTGCCTCAGTGAGAACACAGCCCCATATAGGGGAATGGCATAATCTAGGAAAGTTTTCCAATCAAACTTTCCCAAGAAGCCTGTAATTCCCTCAATCCAGTCGATACCGAGAAGAACGAGATAAGGGCAGAACTTATAGGGGAGCTCTGAAAATTCAAACTCCTGCTCTTTGGAATCAGCGAGGTGTTTCAACGCATTAAGTTTCTCACGTAACGAGTGAAACTCCTTCCAGCACCGGATAATCGCCTGAGCCTTTTCAGGATTCAATATAAGCTTGTATGGCTTTTTCCTCCTACCCGTTCGAGGAGAAGCTCTGTCTTCGGGATGCTTGGCCAAAATCTTCAGGCGCACAAGTTCATTCAGAATTCTTCGAACAGACTCTTCTCGTACGTCAAAATCGAACTCCCTTTTAAGTTCTTTGGTGACGTTATATATGGTGAGCTCATCCCCACGTTCTGCCAGTTCTATTATCTTCTCGGCAACTTTGAACCTATCAATCTTCGCTGGCCGTCCCATAAACTGTCCCCGAGTATCTGTCAGGATATTCACAAAAAAGCGTTTTCTTTTGAGAATACTCACTTATAAAGTAAAACGTCGAATGTTAAATTGAAAATCTGAAGGGGGCGATCCCAATGGGAAGAAAAGGTTCCAAGCCCATGACCTGGGACGCAGCAAGGAGGATACAGAGCGCCGTCGACAGCGGGAGGGCAGTCTCTGCCGACGAGGGGTTCAAGAGCAGGGCCATGAGCGCCGCCGCGAGGAACTCGAAGAACGACGAGAAAGACTTTGAGGATTTCGTGGTCGACTTAATTTTAGAAGCACAGGACGATGGGACGGATGTAGATGACATTTTTGATATAGGCAACTGGTTTTAATTATTTGAGTTATTTGTTGCTCATTTTTATTTTTGTTTAAAAAGACAAGAGGTAAAAGTGTAATTATTCTTTCAGCGCCTCCGGGATGCTCTTCTCCCACTGCTCCCTCGCCAGCTCACCGGTGTACTTGAACTTCTCGACCTGCTTCTCGGCCTCCTTGCGCTTCTTCTGGTGCTCGGTGAGGAAGTCCTGAACCTTTTCTATGAGATAGCGCTTGCACTGGCCGCAGAGGAGCTCGCCGTTTTTACAGGCGTGGTAGCGCTCCATGAGCTTCTTGTCGTCGGGCTCGAAGAATATCTCCAGCCACTTGAACACCACACACTTCTCGGGTTCACCGCCCTTCTCGCGCTGCTCTCTGGCGGTTGCCCTCCCGCCGGTCAGGGCGTACTTCCATATCTTCCTGCCCGCCTCCTCGGGGTCGTCGGTGAGATAGATGGCCGTCTCAGGCTTGCTGGCACTCATCTTACCCTCAAGGCCCATAAGCCCGGGCACGAACTTGCTGTGGATCGCGGCGGTCTTGTAGTAGCCCAAACTTTCCGCGAAGTCCCTCTGGAGCCTCCAGTAGGGGTCCTGGTCTATTGCAGCCGGGATAAGGCAGCGCTTCTTCTCGAAGAAGGTCGGGGCGGCCTGTATCGCCGGGTAGAATATCATTCCTATCTTGCTCTGGTCGGTGAAGCCGAAAACCGCGCGAGCCATCGAGTAGTTTATCTTCTTGGCTATCGGGATGGCCATCTCGTATATCTTCGTGAACTCGCTGTCCTGGAAGATGAACGTCCTGTCCGGGTCGAAGCCGACGGCTATGATGTCGAGGATGTTGTCGTAGGCCCAGCGCTTGGTGTCGTCGAAGGTGAGCTTTTCCTTGAAGAGGAACTTCTCGTCGTCGGTTATTTGGACGTAGAGGTTGACCCCGAACTTCTCCTGGAGCCACTTGGTGGCGAAGAACGGGATGATGTGGCCTATGTGCATCGGGCCGCTCGGGCCCCTGCCGGTGTAGAGGAAGAAGCCCTTTCCGGCCTCGTAATCCGCTAAAACCTTGTCGTAGTCCCTGTGGGAGAAGAAAAACCTCCTCCTGAAGTAGATGGGCAGTTCACTCTTCGTTAGTTCTGAGGTTTTCTCTATCAGCTCGTCCGTGAGGGGGCTGGTTCCAAACTCCTCTATCAGCTTCGCGTAGTCAACTACACCCTCAACGTCCCATGGGGTGACCTTAAAGTCGTCCATTCAAAACACCTCCATTTCCAGTGGAAACGAAACTCATGGCTAAGCCGGGGCAGAAGAGCGGGGTTTCACCAAGGCCAAAAACGACCACCGCGCATGGGAAGAGAAATGTAAGAAGGGGATTTAAAGTTTTCCATTATTGCAAAAACTATAATCATGATTTATATAATCGTGCTTAGAGAATTTATGAAAAGGCGGAAAGAACTACTGGGAGACTCCAGAAGAATTCTGAACCTCCTTGAAAAAAGGCCGAACTTGTGGGACTCAGGGACTACGAAAAACACTTTGGGATAGTCGCGAAGAGGATAGAAGGGAAGGGAGAGCTCGAGTTGGCGTTTGACCTGAGGGATTTTGAAGCTCTCCTGCTTGGCGAGGGAACAGGCAAAGGGAGGGAGAATGCCGAAGGCTGAAAGAAAGACCATCAAAGCCGCCCGTTCTCCCTCAGCCATTCACCGTAGCGGACGAGGGCGTAGACAGCATCGACGCCGTCCTCGACCGTCTCGTAGACGGGAACACCGGCTTCCTTCTCTATTCTCCTGGCCATCCTGTGCGGGTAGTCTCCACCCGGAGCGACAAAGACTATCGGCTTGCCGTACTCCCTCATTCTCCCCATCGCCTCGACGATTCCCTCGTCCAGAGCCGGGCTCTGGAAGAGCGCTATGACGACGAGAACGTCAACGTTCGGATCTTCGAGTGTGTAGCGCATGGCCAGCTCATAGCGGCTCGACGGGGCGTCGCCGATTATGTCAACGGGATTCTTGTAGCTCATGTGCTCGGGAAGCTCCCTCTTCTCTATAGCCCCCCTGAACTTCTCGTTGGTCTCCTCGCTCAGTTCCGCGAGCTTCATGCCGCGCTCAAGCAGGCCGTCGCTCATCATGACTCCGGCTCCACCGCCGTTGGTGACTATCGCCACGCGGTTGCCCTTGGCCGGCTTCTGCATCGCCAGGGCCTTGGCGTAGTTGAAGAGCTGGCGCATGCTCTTGGCGCCGAGAACGCCCGTCTGCTCAAAGGCAGCCTCGTATATCTTGAATGACCCGGCGAGTGAACCGGTGTGGCTCGCGGCGGCCTTTGCCCCGGCCTCGGTCCTTCCGGCCTTGAGGATTATGATGGGCTTCTCAAGGGTGACCTGCCTGGCGATGTTGAAGAACTTCCTTCCGTCCTTGACGCCCTCGATGTAGCCGGTTATGACGCCGGTCTTCTCGTCCTGGCCGAGGTATGCTATGAAGTCGCTCTCATCGAGGTCGGCCATGTTGCCGAGGCTGATGAACTTGCTCATGCCTATCTCGTGGTTGGCCGCCCAGTCGAGAATGGCGGCTCCAAAAGCACCGCTTTGACTCATGAAGGCTATCTTTCCAGCGGGCGGCCTTGCCTGCCTCTCCGGCGGGTTGAAGTTGCAGTCGAAGCCGTTCTCAAGGTTGGTGACGCCGAGACAGTTGGGGCCGACGAGCCTGATGCCCCACTTCCTGGCCCTCTTAACGAGTTCCTCCTCAAGGTCGGCCCTTCCGGCCTCCTTGAAGCCAGCAGAGATCACGACGGCACCCTTAACCCCTTTCTCACCGCACTCGTCGATAACATCTGGAACAAACCTGGCAGGAACCGCTATGACCGCGACATCGACCTCATCCGGTATCTCCTTAATGCTCCTGTAAACCGGGAACTTCTTTCCGTTGACCTCGACTTCGCCACCCTTGACGTTGACGGCGTAGACCTTCCCATCGAATTTGAGCGTTATCGAGCGCATTATCGAGTTTCCTATCTTCCCGGGGACGTTTGACGCCCCAATGACAGCGACGCTCCTTGGATAAAACAGGAAATCGAGCTTTGGAGCCTCCATCTTGTCCACCTCCGAAGGTTTTTCGGGAGACCATATTTAAGCCTTCCTCCACAGATGGGTACATCCGGGAAGACTGGATATTTTGTCCAGCACGTGTTCTAAGGGGGCATGGAGTTTACGTATATAAACCTACCGGGAAGCAAAAGGGTTATATGCCATAACGTTCAAAAAACCATTAGAACGTTTAAATTGGGTGGTGGAAATGGCGAAGGTGAAGGTCATAACAGACCCGGAGGTCATAAAGCTGATGCTTGAGGACACAAGGAGGAAGATCCTCGGACTGCTCCGCAACAAGGAGATGACCATCTCCCAGCTCAGCGAGATACTGGGGAAGACGCCCCAGACGATATACCACCACATCGAGAAGCTCAAGGAAGCCGGCTTAGTCGAGGTCAAGAGGACGGAGATGAAGGGCAACCTCGTGGAGAAGTACTACGGAAGAACGGCCGATGCATTCTACATCAACATGTACCTCGGAGACGAGGAGCTCCGCTACTTCGCCCGCTCAAGGCTCAAGATAAAGCTGGAGATATTCAAGGCCCTCGGCTATGAGTTCGACGGTGAGGAGCTGCTTGATGTTATGGACAGCCTCCTGGCAAAGGAGCACGAGTACAAAACAGAGATATCCAAGGAGATAGAGGCCAACGAGGAGGCCCTCAAGGACTTCTCTAACGAGGACATCATTCACGCCATTGAGTGGCTCGCCATGGCGAGGATGGGGCGCGATGATGAGACTCTTGCGCTCCTGAGAAGGCTGGGAGAAATACTTAAAAAATGATGCAGAAAGGAGAAGCGATGGGATATGGCGAAGGGGATACGACTTCTAGTGCTGGACGTGCTTAAGCCGCACCAGCCCATGGTGACGGAGCTGGCACTCGGACTCAGCGAGCTTGAGGGCGTTGACGGCGTCAACATAACCCTGGTGGAAATAGACAAGGAAACGGAGAACGTCAAGATAACGATGGTCGGGGACAACCTCGACTACGACGAGATAGTCAGGACCATCGAGGAGTTCGGCGGGGTCGTTCACAGCATAGACATGGTCGCGGCCGGAAAGAAGATAGTTGAGGAGGGTGAAACTCCCCAGGACAAGCTGGAGGAGTATTGAGTTGAGGGAAGTTCTGATTATCACTGAACCGGAAAAGGTCAAGGTTCTCTCCGAGGAGACACGCTTTAAAATTCTTCAACTGCTCAGAGATCGCCCCATGACTATCAACGAACTCAGCGACGCCATAGGGAAGGACAGGACGACCATATACCGGCATGTGAAGATGCTCGAAGCCGCCGGCTTAGTGGAAGAGCTGGAAATCCACGGGAACGAGAGAGTCTACGGAAGGGCAGCCAGGATATTCCTCATAAAAGCGGATCCCGATGAGCGCATCGAAGAGTTCAGACAGGCTTACCTCCAGGTGGAGGCAGAAAAGCTGGTGCAGATTTTGGAAAAGGCGGGATTCAGGATAGAGGACAGGGAGACACTCAAGAAACTGGCGAAGGAAGTTCTAAACGAGATAGAGCTCAACTCTCAGCCAATAATCAAGAGGATATCCCAGGCCGACGTTGACCTCACGGAGATAGAGCTCTTCCACCTCCTCAACATGCTGGTCTTCCTCCAGAGCTGCGAGCTCTGTGAAAAGGCCAAGAAAGTGAAAAAATTGGTTGGATTCTAACTTTTTTACTCCCTTAATATGAAACATGACGTTTCGTTTTTGGCTCTGATTATGATGAACAATTACGCTCTTCAATGTACATTAACGATAAAGCTTAAATATTTCACCATCGGTGATATATTATGACCACCCGGTGGTGATTGCCATGGCCAGGAAAGTGTTGGTTGCACTTCTCGTACTTCTGGTGGTTCTCAGCGTCTCGGCAGTTCCTGCAAAGGCGGAAACCCTTGAGAACGGCGGCGTCATAATGCAGGCCTTCTACTGGGACGTCCCAGGGGGCGGAATCTGGTGGGACACCATAGCCCAGAAGATACCCGACTGGGCGAGCGCCGGAATCTCGGCGATATGGATTCCCCCCGCGAGCAAGGGCATGAGCGGCGGCTATTCGATGGGCTACGACCCCTACGATTACTTCGACCTCGGTGAGTACTATCAGAAAGGAACCGTTGAGACCCGCTTCGGCTCTAAACAGGAGCTTGTGAACATGATAAACACTGCCCACGCCTACGACATGAAGGTGATAGCGGACATAGTCATCAACCACCGCGCCGGCGGCGACCTGGAGTGGAACCCCTTCGTGAACGACTACACTTGGACGGACTTCTCAAAGGTCGCATCGGGCAAGTACACCGCCAACTACCTCGACTTCCATCCCAACGAGCTGCACGCAGGCGATTCCGGAACCTTTGGAGGCTACCCGGATATCTGCCACGACAAGAGCTGGGACCAGTACTGGCTCTGGGCCAGCCAGGAGAGCTACGCCGCCTACCTGAGAAGCATAGGGGTTGACGCCTGGCGCTTCGACTACGTCAAGGGCTACGCTCCCTGGGTCGTCAAGGACTGGCTGAACTGGTGGGGAGGCTGGGCCGTCGGCGAGTACTGGGACACCAACGTCGACGCCCTCCTCAACTGGGCCTACTCCAGCGGTGCCAAGGTCTTCGACTTCCTGCTCTACTACAAGATGGACGAGGCCTTCGATAACAACAACATCCCGGCCCTCGTGGATGCGCTCAGGTACGGCCAGACCGTCGTTTCACGCGATCCCTTCAAGGCGGTGACGTTTGTAGCCAACCACGACACCGACATAATCTGGAACAAGTATCCAGCCTACGCCTTCATCCTCACCTACGAGGGTCAGCCGACGATATTCTACCGCGACTACGAGGAGTGGCTCAACAAGGATAAACTCAAGAACCTCATATGGATACACGACAACCTCGCGGGAGGGAGCACCGACATAGTCTACTACGATAACGATGAGCTCATCTTCGTCAGGAACGGCTACGGGAGCAAGCCGGGCCTTATAACCTACATCAACCTCGGGAACAGCTGGGCTGGCAGATGGATCTACGTTCCGAAATTCGCGGGCTCGTGCATCCACGAGTACACCGGCAACCTCGGCGGATGGGTCGACAAGTGGGTGGACTCAAGCGGCTGGGTCTATCTTGAGGCACCCCCGCACGACCCGGCCAACGGCTATTACGGCTATTCCGTCTGGAGCTACTGCGGCGTCGGGTGACGCCTTTTCTTTCAAATTTCCGTGTCAAATCCCTTCAGCAAAACTGGCACTTTTCTCCCGCATGAGAATCACAAACTCCAATAACCCAACCACTAGATCACCATAACATTTAAATGCTCCCAAAACATACGACGGGCAGGCTTAGCATTAATACTCACATCGATTTAAATTCATCAGGGGATTAGAAATGAACAAACGGCTCGTCTTTATCTTCATCATCATGACTTTCGTCGTTTTGCTCGCCCCACCAACCAAAGCGGACAAGGTAACCATGGATATGCACTGCATACCAAACCCCGTTGAACCAGATAACGCCGTGATTTGTGATATAAACCTAAAACTCTCCAATCCAAACGACACGGCCACCCTTAAACTCGAGAAGGTGTACCTTGATAACAAAGAGATATGGCCCGAAGGGCCACCTCCGGGAACCGTAACCGTGCCGTCCCCCTCACTCGATCTTAATCCCCACAACGTGGAAGGGTCGATAACCATAACTCTCACGTTCAATCATGAAATGGCCGATCACTATTTTGGAAGGCCAGTGATAGGGAACTACCTAGACAAATTTGGGGGCAGGGAATACTTAATCACCGTGAAGATCGACGGCGTGTCCAGTCCCATTTCAACCCAAGTAACTATTAAAGAAGATATATGGGCCCCCATCAGAGAAGTACTGCTGTATCTGCTGTTCCTTGCAATCTATTTGGGTATAGTAAACATACTCTCCAAGGGAGATACTATCCACGGGCCTCTAGTTTTGATTACATTTTCAGGACTTGTAGGGGTTTGCATAGCAAGAATTGGAAGCGGCCTCCAGTGGGATTTAAAGTACGGATATTGGCCTCCAGATATTCCCTCGCTCATTCTCTTGATCCCAATCGCGGCAATTCACGTTTTTGCTTACAAAGGAGATCAAAAGACTTGGAAACCAATTTCAACGGCCCTACTGTGGTCCCTCATGATAACAGCGACAAAATACGGATCCAACAGCGATGTAGTTGTTGTAGTGCTCTCATTAACCCTGTGGGTGGTGATGGAGCTGGTAGATATTACAAGTAGGGGAGCAGATGCAGGTAAAAAGACCCTAATCTCGTTGATTATCGCCCCATACACGGTACCAATCTCTTATTATCTCTTGATGAGAGTTTCAGAATTTACATTCTGGATAATCTCCCTTCTCATTCTTGCCGTCGGGAAGTTGCTGGTAACAAATGTGGCCTACTCTCCCAGAGAAAAAGAGCACCTGGTATTGATGTACCCAGCCATGATCGTGCTGTTTACGGTGAGTCATTCACTGTACTCGCTGGCCTACAGTGTCCCCCTGCTTGGGATAACCCTTCTCCTCTGGAAGGTGGAATAATCAGAACTCCACCACCCACCTGACCGCGTGAGGGACTTTTTTGGCCACCTCCAGTGCGGTGAAGTTCTCCCCGAGTTCCTCCTTCACCATGTCCCCTGCCAAACCGTTCAGGAATGCCCCAACGGAAGCGGATCTTAACGGTTCGTTGCCGAGGGCGAGCAGAGCACCAACGAGGCCGGCCAAAACGTCCCCGGTCCCACCGGTCGTCATGCCCCTGTTCCCCGTCCTGTTGTACTTCCATGTTTTTCCGTCGCTGATGATGTCGTATGCTCCCTTAAGGAGTATCACGCCACCTATTTTCTGCGCCTTTTGCATCACGAGTTCGGCCTTCTCAGTGAGTGAACCCGCTGACTTCACGCCGAAGAGGAGCTTGAATTCGCCGGCGTGGGGGGTTAAAACGAAGGTCTTGCCCTTTAGAACGCTTAAATCCTCGGCCACCGCCTTTAGACCGTCGGCGTCTATGACAAGCGGCTTCTCACAGCGTTTCACGAACTCCCGTACAAAAGCCTTTGTTTCCTCCCTGGGGCCGATTCCCGGGCCGATGACGACGGCATCGACCTTTTCCGCGAGCCTTAAGAGTTCTGGGACGTGTTCCGGCGCGAGGTTCCTTTCCCCCACAGGACGGAGGATTAAATCGGGGTCGCTTATCCTCCTCGCTGAATACTCGGGCATCGCCAGATAAACGAGGTCCACCAGATAGGAAGCGGCCTTCGATGCCAAGTATGGCGCCCCGAAGTAGTCCTCGCTACCACCGATTACGAGCAGCTTCCCGTTCTGCCCCTTGTGCTCCCCTCTCTTCCTCAGCGCGAACTTGGCATCGCCCGGCCCGACAAGGTAGTAGAGCTCCTTCGGATAGCCTATCTTGGCTATTACCCTCTCGAAGCCCCCGTACTCCTCCTTGTCCCACTGGAAGGTTACGGCAAAATCCGCTCTGACGTGAACCGCAGACGGATAGCCGCTCGGCAGGTCGACACTGACTATCTTAGCCTTTCCGGCGTACTCGTTTATCTTCTCTATCGCGGAGCGTATCGGTTCGCGCGGCTCGCCTTTAGTTCCGGCTCCGAGGAGGGCATCGACGATGACGTCGTAAGCGCTCAGGTCAAGGGGCTCTATGTAGGCGGAATCCTTGAGAACCCTGATCTTCACGAAATCGAGAGCCTTGAGTATATCCCAGTTGTGTCTCGCTTCCTCACTCCTTATCTTCGCCTCATCGCCGACGAGGAAGAGCGTAACGTCGTTCTCGAAGCTGAGGTGCCTAGCAACGACGAAGCCGTCGCCGCCGTTGTTGCCGGTGCCGGAGAAGACCGCTACCTTCAACCCTTTGCCGAAGCGTTCTTCAATGGTTCGAGCGACGCCGGCCCCGGCGTTCTCCATGAGCTGGTAAGGTGAAATCCCGAGCCACTTGGCGTTGATGTCCCAGATGTAGACGTCCTCGATTCTCATGAGCACCACCGGAGAAATTTCAAACTCAAAGGTTAAGGGGTTTTCCATGGGCGATGTGAGGTTAGGACGAGGAGCAGGCCAGCGGGGGCCGTGATGTACCCCATCAGGGGCAAGAGGAGAATCCCACTTTCTCCGCTCTCAACTGCCGCGTAGGGGAACTCAAAAACGATGGCGGCCATAAAATAGGTGAGAATTAGACCGAAGGGGAACTGCCCTCGTCTGAGGGCAACCACGAGGTAAGCCTCAATGATGCCCATGATTAAGGGGTAGCACAGGACAACGATTCTGGGGAAATGCAACATGAGAGGGGCGTTGTAGAAGAGCACCATGCCGAGAACCGGGTCGAGGAGCGTGACGAAGCGAAAGCCCAGCCGGAACAGTAGGAGTAAAGGCAGCCATAGGGGAGGTTCATTTGTTCTCATTTCTGCCGTCGGAGGAGTTTTAAGCCCGGAGATGCCAGCACCCCCTACTCTCCCTTCTCCCTCGACGAAACGTACCACAGGAGGGCGAAGAAGAGCACCGAGACGGAGAAGACCATCACGAGCATGTCTGCGCTGTAGATGGGCGGAGTTTGATGGAGGAAACTCGAACCGCAGAGGCCCTGGGCACACGCCACCTTTCGAATCGCGTAGTAGAGCACCAGAAATCCGGACACGAAGAACACGGTAAACCAAAGAAAGAGAATTCTCACGAGTTCCTTAAGTTCCCCGCAGGACATTGGCATTCCCAATATATCTAACGCCCCGAGGTTATATAATTTTCCATGATGGTGCGTGTTAAGTCAAAAGGGAAACGGCCCTCAGGCCGAACCCACAGCCCCCAGAGCGGCTCTGTAGGCATCCTCGGAGTATAGCACCAGATAAACCTTCTCCACGCTCCTCGCTTTCTTCCCGAACTCCTCAACGACCTCCTTGAAAGTCCTCACGACTTCCTCAAGCGGGCAGCCGTAGATGCCGGCACTTATGGCCGGGAAGGCTATCGTTTTGACGCCGAGCTCTTCCGCTTTTCTCAGGGCCCCGAGAATGGCCTTCCTGAGCTTCTCTTTCTTGCCCCCGTCCCAGACGCCACCGCAGTAGGGTCCAACGGTGTGTATGACGTGCTTAATCCCAAACTTCTCAAGCCTTAATGCCGGCGTTACAACGACCTCGCCGTGCTCGATGTAGTCCTTTCCGAGCTGCTCGCGCATTTCCTCCTTGCTTATCCGAATGTACTCCCTCACATCTCCAGCCGCTGCTTTCGCTATCGCGTAGGCGACACCGCCGCCGTGTTCGAGGTACTTATTGGCCGCGTTCACTATGGCCTCGGCCGGGAAGCGGGTTATGTCACCGCGGACGATCTCGAAGGAGACCATCGGACTCACCGTTTCTGGGATTACTCAGGAGGGATTTAACCCTTGCGCGATTCGTTACTATGATTTACCCTACTGCAGATACAACTTCCAACAGTAACATTTAAAAAGGCCCGGACAAACCCCATTGGGGTGATTCCATGGACGCATTCAATGCCATTGGAACAGCCTTCAGAACCATATCCGAAGAAAATAAAATCTGGCGGGTTCCAGTAGTCCTGACTGGAATCTCGATGGCCGTACTCACGGTTCTAGGTATCGGTGACGATGCTGAACTAATCGCGTACAGGCCCGATGTCGCGTGGGAAATAGCGATTCCACTAGTCCTGCTGGCACTGCTACTACGAATCCCAACGTTCTATTACCCAACGATGGCATACAAACACAGATTCAACGGAGAGGACATCAACGAGGGGAAACTCCTCAGGGAATCGTTCATCGGAGGTCTAAAGGTCATTCTGATTTCAATAGTCTATGGACTCTTGGCAGGCTTCATAGCACTTCTCCTGCTCATCCCGGCGATCTTTCTCTACCTGATTCTACCGGAACCGGTAAGCTACGTAGTCGCGGCGATACCAGCGATACCCGCGGTTCTGTTTGTACTCGGCCTCATAGCAATGATGGTTCCCGCCTACATCTGGACTGAAGACTTCAGCGCGGGGATGGACATCATAGGGGCGGCATGGGATGAGAAAAAGGAGACGATGGTCTACGGTTTTCTGCTGATGCTCTCAGTTGTTGGAATCGTCGCGGCGGCCGGCGGGATCGTCCTGATGATATCGTGGATGGGGGGAGGAGCCATCACAGCACTTGTCATTGGGTTCATAGACGGTGCCCTGAGCGAACTTGCAAACACCTTGGCAAACGTTTCAGGGGCGGAGATGTTTGTGAGACTGACCGGACGGCTTACATGGAGAAAAAGAGACGAGGTAAGTGTTGACCCCGACCTGCTGGCCAGCCTCTAAGCCAGCTTCTCTATAGTTTTTTCAGCATCAGCAAGGATTTTCTCCTCGTCGAGCGTGAGAACCTCGCGGTCGAGCATGAGGATTTTTCCGTCCACGATAGTTGTCTCGACGTCGTTTCCGCTGGCAGAGTAGACTAGGTGGCTTATCACGTTGTTCACCGGCCGAAGGTGGGGCCTGTTGAAGTCTATTATGGCAACGTCCGCCAGATAGCCCTCCTTTATCACTCCAGCCTTGATTCCCAGTGCCCTTGCACCGTTTACTGTGGCCATCCTGAAGACCGTCTTGGCATCCGCCACCGTCGGGTCGAGGTTGTGAACCTTGTGGAGCAGAGCGGCCAGCTTCATCTCGTCGAGCATGTCGAGGTTGTTGTTGCTCGCCGCCCCGTCCGTGCCAAGGCCGACGTTAACTCCGGCATTCAGGAGCCTCTGAAGGGGCATCACCCCGCTCGCAAGCTTCATATTGCTTGCCGGGTTGTGGGCCACCGTGATGCCGTGCCTCGCGAGGATCTGTATGTCCCTACTGTCGAGCCAGACGCCGTGGGCTATTATGACGTCGCTCCCGAAGAAGCCGATTTCATCGAGGAGAACGACCGGGCTTTTCCCGTAGCGCTCGCTTATCTGGCCTATCTCCACCATTGTCTCGCTCACGTGGATGGTTATCAGCTTCCCGTGCTCGTTCGCCAGCTTCCTTACCTCCCTGAGCAGGGCTATCGAGCAGGTGTAAGGTGCGTGCGGCCCAAAGACGAAGTGAACCCTGTCAGAGTTAAGGCCCTCTATGAACTCCATCGTGCGGAGGGCCTCCTTTATTTCCTTCTCGGTCTTCTCAGGGTCGCCGAGGTCTATCATACCGTAGGAGAGGTAACCGCGAAGGCCAGACTCAAGAACAACCTCGGCAACGCCGTCCATGAAGAAGTACATGTCGAGGAACGTCCCGGTTCCGGACTTTATCATCTCCAGCGCGCCGAGGTAGGCCCCGACCTTGGTGTATTCGCGGGTTAGCTTCGCCTCCCTCGGCCATATGTGGTTCTGGAGCCAGTCCATGAG